>NZ_JBYVNY010000011.1:0-104518 GCF_058146105.1 Sporacetigenium sp. TC11
CTTGCATGTGTTAGGCACGCCGCCAGCGTTCATCCTGAGCCAGGATCAAACTCTCATGATAAACTTGGCATTACTTTTAAATAAATGGTGTTTAATTATCCTACTGTTTAATTTTCAAAGTTCAATTATCTTTTGTCCTTTTCTTAAGGACAAGTATAACTATACCATCTCTAAAATCTGTTGTCAACTTATTTTTCGACCTTTTTCTTCCTTTTTCGAGGACAAGTAATACTATACCACCTTAAGTATATTAAGTCAAACTTTTTATATAACTACACCCTGGAAGTTCATGGTATATAAATTTATTCTCGAATCTATTCTAACTTCATATATTTAAATAAAGACCATACTTAAATCTTTTATAAATTAAAGGAGGACAATTATTGGAAAATAAATATATATATGAAAAAATAGATAAAGTTTTACAAAATCAAGATAAAGTTGATTATGAAGAATTATTAGAACTTTTCAAAATGCTAGAATTAAATATGCAAACTTCTAAAACAAATATAAATAATGAACTAGATGAAAATAGCTTCTATACTTATATAAAGTCTTCATATTATGTAAAGAAATTGGAAACTATCTACTCGAGTTTTGTCGTTACTACATCTAGAAATGAAGATGAGAGGTGAGAATATGAGTTATATAGGACTATCAACATTTAGCGTAGAATCATTAATCAGTTATATAACAAATAACGTAGAGAAAGCAAATAAAATAGAAGATATAACTATTTATTATAAAAAAATCTTTGACTATGCCATTACCTATATTAACGATATTGAATACGACGAAGAACTTAAGTATAGATTTGATAATATCCTAAAATGTTACGAAGGTTTTTTAAGACTACACGGGAATATTAAGTATACGGATACAGAATCAATATCTATATTTAACTATTCTTATACATTTTCAGATGCCATAATCATGCTTAAAGATGTTATACTATTAAATCCAAACGATAAATCAACTTATTTTTTATTAGGAATATGTTACGAGTCCAAAAATCAATATCCTAAGGCCATAGAAAGTTATAAAATGTCTTTAAGTCTATCTAATGAAATTTGGACTTACTATTGGCTCTCTAGATGTTTTTATAAAAGCAATATGCTCGATGAAGCCTTAAAATGTCTAAGTGAAATATTAGATAACGTCAACGGTGAAAATATAAGCAAACAATATTTGGATATATATGAATTCAAGGGGTTGATATTACAAAAGCAAAATAAATTTGAAGAAGTAATACTAAATTGTTTTGATGCAAAAAAATATCTTGAATTGTCTAAAACATTATTTGATGATGCAAAATTTAGTTCTATTAGGCTTTTAGATAAAGTAACTACTGATTGCAAAAAAAATTATGAAGGTAAAAACTATGATAATTTACTGGTAGACCTATTACAATGTTTTGATATATACTATTCATTAGGCATTAATGACCTTGATTTCAGAAGTTATATACATTATGTAAAAGTATCATACGAAACTGATATTTCTGATATACCTTTTTCAGGTATGTTAGAATACAAGGATTGTATAAATTATATAAGAGAAATTCTATTCAATAGACGAGATTATAAAAATTTATTCAATATACAGCTAAAAATAAATCATCTCAATAGTTTAGTTAGATTTCCAGGGTATATAAACTTAATATCTTTAATATCTAAATTGTTAAATGATATTAAAACTGACAAATTTTCATTTGGGCAAAATAAGTTTCAAGGAGACGATATATATATATCTAATTCACTTAACTCACCAATTGTATTCACTTCTATACAAGATAGACGTATAGATTTAATAGATATATTAGATGAATGTTTAGAAATTGAACCTCAAAATAAATACTTATTTTTATTTGAGAAAGCCAAATTACTACAAGAATCAAATCTTTATGATTATGCTTTAGTTTGTTATTCGCTTATAATAGATGAACATTTTGATAAAAATAAAATAGATTTTTATTTATCTAGTGAAATACTAGTTGATAATGAATATATAGATATAGCTTTTAAATCTTTAGATGAAAAGTTAAAAATCCTAAATATAATTTATGGAGATGAGTCTAGAGAAATTTATTTATATTTAAATGAACTATGTAATATATACGATAAATATATACAGTATATACTTAAAGATACCAATATAAAATATGAAAAGATGTATTCCCAAGCATTAAATTACTGTCGTAAAATACTTAATCTAGTAAAATCAAAAAAAGAACTCCAAGAGGTTTGGAAGTTAAAAGAAGAAGAAATATTTTTTAATTATGTAAAAACGCATATTTCTATAATAGACTGTGAAGCAAATTTTATATACGATCCTAATAGCGAAAGTATTATAACTAGGCACTATAACTTTGATGATGAAGGATTAAAGTTATACGACGAATTAATAAAGCTAAACCCTAACAATCCCATGTTTTACTATTATAAAGGAATTCGATTGGCTTCCATAATAAACATTCAAAAAAAGAAAAATTACGGAATGGATTTATCGCATTTTACAATGAATAAAAGTAAGAATAAAAATGCAAAAAACCCTACAACCGAAAGATTTAAAAGTGTAATATACTATATTAAAAATAAAAATATCTATGATGAATTACTATCTTTATATATAAAAGCATACAACCTAGATAAAACTAATGAGGATTTTATAAATCATATATTAGATCTTTTAGAAAAATTAGTTAAGTACAATAATTTTCTAAAATATAATAAAGAAAAAACAAAAAAGTATCTTAAATAAAATAAGCCTACTTATTTAAAGTAGGCTTTCTTTTATATTTTTTCCATATATCCACTTGGATGGAATTTATATATATCTCCATTATATTTGTCTACAAAAAATCCAATATCTCCATCTACATTTGGCAAGAATAAATACCCCTTATATCCTTTATCTTGTAAAACTTCTTTAAACATTGTTTCATCGCCTTGATATATATAATCAACATTGGAATTATACTGTATTAGTAAATTTTTGGCATCTTCAACAGTGAATTCTTTTTTAATATTTTGATTATTAACTTCATTTAAATCCTTATTTGCTTTATTACTTTCAATTAAATTTTCATTGTTTATATTAACAGTTTCATCTTGTTTTTTGATATCTTCACTACCACTTTTTGGTTCATCAACTGCAACTTTTGATTCTTCAACTATAACTTCTGTTTTTGTATCAGTTTCTGAACTAACAACACTTTTTGGATGTGCTTCTATGCTAGAATACCAGTATAACCCCATACCCGAAAAAATTACAATTAACAACGATATTCCTAATTTCTTAATACCTTTTCTCATTTTATTCACCCCTATAAACTTTTAGTATATATCGATTATGGTCATAATAATTAAATATTATTCTCAATACTTATAAATATCATTTTTATATCGTCTATCTGAGCAAATTGTACATATTTTATATTTTCAATATCTTTGTCTTCTATTAATAATGGATCAACAACTACTATTTTCACATCAGAATCTCCAGATGCATCTAGTGTTTTATCTACAAGTTTAATAAAATCTACAGTACTTATAGAGTCTTCTTTACATCCACATAACATTAAATTCCCAGATCTATAGTGTTCTAGAATCCCCTTTATACCCCATAGTTCTTGTCCTTTATTTATACATACTACTTCTGCACCCATATTCTGACCCTTTATAATTTTATCCTTTAACTCTGATAATTTCATTCTATTATCCCCCTCGTATAATAATCTTTATATAATTGTACGAAAAAAAGATCACTTATATTCCACTATATTTATTTTAAAAACAAAAAAAGAACTTGTCAGTGACAAATTCTTTTTATATACATTATTATATTGGCAGGGGTGGAGGGATTCGAACCCCCGGCGCACGGTTTTGGAGACCGACGCTCTACCAGCTGAGCTACACCCCTATTTTTGGTGGACCTTCAGGGACTCGAACCCCAGACCTACCGGTTATGAGCCGGGCGCTCTAACCAACTGAGCTAAAGGTCCAAAAATAAAAAAATGGCGGAGAGGGTGGGATTCGAACCCACGGCCCCTTGCGGAGTCACTGGTTTTCAAGACCAGCTCCTTAAACCACTCGGACACCTCTCCGTTTTATTATGGTGCGGGTGGAGGGACTTGAACCCCCACGCACAAGGCGCCAGATCCTAAGTCTGGTGCGTCTGCCAATTCCGCCACACCCGCATATGGAGCTAGTGATAGGAATCGAACCTACAACCTGCTGATTACAAGTCAGCTGCTCTACCGTTGAGCCACACTAGCATATTTTTTGTATCGCTTGACAAGTTATATAATATCACCTTTTTTATATGTGGTCAATATTATTTTTTCAAAAAAATTTATATTTTTTTAAAAAAATTAGGACTACTATTATTGTAGTCCTATGAATTATATATACTTTTTTATACCTTGTTTTAATATGTTGTTATAATCTATATATGGATAAATATCTTCTTTAAATAAATTACTAAATGTTAAAAATTCATCCATCGTTAGATCTTCTATATTTTTATTGTTCTCTTCACAGTATAAAACTATATTTCCAACTACTTTGTGTGCATTTCTAAATTCCAATCCTTCTTTAACTAAATAATCCGCAACTTCTGTAGCATTTAAAAATCCTTTTTTAACAGCCTTTAACATCTTGTCCTTATTTACAGTTAATGTATCTAATACCCCATTCATAACTGATAAACATGCTATAGTTGTATCTAACGAATCAAAGAAAGATTCTTTATCTTCTTGCATATCTTTATTATAAGCAAGAGGTAATCCCTTCATAGTAGTAAGAAGTGCCATCAAGTCTCCATATACCCTTCCACATTTACCTCTTATAAGTTCACATGCATCTGGATTTTTCTTTTGTGGCATTATTGATGAACCAGTTGAAAATTCATCACTCATAGTTACAAATTCAAATTCCTTAGAACTAAACAGTATTAGCTCTTCACTCAATCTAGATAAATGCATCATTATTAAAGAAAAATTACTCATCATTTCTATTAAATAATCTCTATCTGAAACACCATCTAAATAGTTATCTACAGGTTTATAAAAGCTAAGCAACTTTGTAGTTACACTTCTATCTATATCATAAGTAGTTCCAGCTAATGCACAACACCCAAGTGGATTTTCATTTAGCATATCTATTGAGTTTAATATTCTCTTTTTATCTCTAAGGAACATAGAATAATAAGCCATAACGTGATATTTAAATGTAACAACTTGAGCTCTTTGTAAATGAGTATATCCTGGCATTATATAAGGATTTTTGTCCCCTAATTTTTTTATAGTTAAAAGTAGTTCATCTATTTTATTCACAATTGAATAAGCGTATTTTCTAGCATACATCTTTGTATCCACAGCTACTTGGTCATTTCTACTTCTAGCTGTATGAAGTTTTTTACCTAGTTCGCCTATTCTTTTTATAAGGTTAGTTTCAACAAATGAATGAATATCTTCGTAGTCACCTTCTATAATAAGACTTCCATTTTCTATATCAGCCAATATACCACTGAGGCCTTCTTTTATCTTATTTGCTTCTTCTTCATTTAATATATTACAACTACAAAGCATATTTACATGTGCTATACTTCCAGTTATATCTTCAAAGTACATTCTTTTGTCAAAACCAAGGGAGGAATTGAAATCCTCCATTAGTTTACTTTCTGAATTCTTAAATCTGCCGCCCCAAAGTTTCATATTATCACCTACTTGTTAGTTTTCATAGATTTTATCTTAAGTGGTAAACTAAATAAGTTTATAAATCCTTCAGCATCTTTATGATCATAAAGTTCACTATTACCAAAAGATGAAATACCATGGTCATATAATGCATTTTCAGTAAATATACCTGCTGGTTTTATATTTCCTTTGTATAACTTAACTTTTACAGTACCAGTTACATTTTCTTGTGTTTTTTCAACAAATGCATCTATTGATTCTTTTAATCCGCCAAACCATAAACCATTGTAAATTAACTCAGCATACTTCATAGATACTATTTGTTTGAAATGAAGTGTATCTTTTTCTAAAGTTGCACTTTCTAAGATATTATGTGCTTCATATAATATAGTACCACCTGGAGTTTCGTATACTCCTCTTGATTTCATACCTACTAGTCTGTTTTCTAGTATATCTATAATACCTATACCATGTTTAGCTCCTAAATCATTTAGATTTTTTACAAGTTCTACGGGAGCAATTTCTTTTCCATTTATTTTCTTAGGTACACCTTTTTCAAAGTATATTTCTATATACTCAGGAGTATCTGGTGCATCCTCAGGGTCAACGCATTTTTTATATACATCTTTATTATGTTCATTTTCTAGACATTCTATGTCTCCACCTTCAGTAGATATATGCCAAAGGTTAGCATCTACTGAATATATCTTTTCCTTTGTAACTGATATAGCTATTTCCTTTTGTGCAGCGTATTCTATAGCATCTTCTCTTGATTTTATATCCCATACTCTCCAAGGAGCTATTATTTTTATAGTTGGGTCAAGTGCTGCTATTGCTGACTCAAATCTAACTTGGTCATTTCCCTTACCTGTGCATCCGTGGCATATATACTTTGCCCCTTCTTTATGAGCTATTTCAACTAACTTTTTAGCTATTATAGGTCTTGCTAAAGAAGTTCCAAGTAA
Organism: Sporacetigenium sp. TC11; assembly: GCF_058146105.1. NCBI lineage: Bacteria > Bacillati > Bacillota > Clostridia > Peptostreptococcales > Tepidibacteraceae > Sporacetigenium > Sporacetigenium sp. TC11. The sequence goes on from NZ_JBYVNY010000011.1 coordinate 6,664, forward strand.
ATATTTCCCCTCATACTTAACTTCTGCTTTTATAGCTTTATAAAGAGCTTCTGTTACAAATTCTTCAGTTAAATCTTCTATATAAACTTTAGAAGCTCCACTTATATAAGCTTTCTTTTCTACAGCATCCATATCTTCTTCTTGACCTACATTTGCACAAGCCGCAATAACTTCCATGTCATAATTTTCTTTTAACCAAGGTACTATTATAGATGTATCTAAACCACCAGAATATGCTAATACAATTTTTTCTTTCATTTTTAACTCCTCCTATTAAAATTATTATTATTTTATATTGAGTATCAATTGAGAATTCAAAGTAATTACTATACAATTTTTATTTATATGTTATAATCTAAAATGGATAATTTATTTTTTATTTTTTCTTAAGCAGATGGAATATGGCGTATTTCATTTGCTATTTTTTTGCCCTAGTAATTTACATCACCTCCTAAAATATTTTTTGCTAATTTAGTCAATAACCTTGAGAAGATGGGACCTTGATATAGTTTATATGTGAGAAACCAAAAAAGTCCCTTAGCATATATATGCTAAGAGACGAATATAATCCGTGGTACCACTCTTATTAATAAGTATCTAATCAAATTTAAGTAATAAATGAAATAAAAAAGTCTCTTGGTCCGAAGACCAAGAGACGAATATTATCCGCGTTACCACTCTTATTGATAAGAAAACTTATCCACTCTAATTTCTTAAGGCGAAATATACCTATTACCCTACTATTAGTTCAGGTAATAACCTCAGAAGCTCTCTTCGAATTAAATTTCATTGCTAGGCTCACACCAACCCTAGTTCGCTGAAAATCCATTTAATCTACTTTCTTCTTCACTGGCTTTACAATATTAACTTAATGAAATTATAAATTAGATACATAATCCTGTCAATATATTTTGTGATTTTTTATCATAATTTTTTTAAGATTCATACCCAAGTTCTTCAAGTCTAATTTCAATTATATCCATTAATTCTTCAAACTCTAACTCTAACATTTCTTCTATTTCATCTAAGTAATTGTCTATTTCTACATCTTCAGGGCTACTTTCATTATGTTTTAGTTGAAAAACTTTAAACGCTATATAGCTTAGTTCTTTTTCAAAATCACTTATTACCATATTTACTATATCATCATTCACAAGATCAACATCATTTACATTTTTTGATTTTCCTATTAATCTATCTACTAATTCATTTCCATATTCCTCTGTCGTTATCTTTTGTCTCAACATATTTATATTCACAATAACACCTCTTTATTCTTTTATTTTAATTATATTTTCCAATTTATTTATCTAATAAACATAAAATTCTTTCATATCGTCTAATCTTAAACAACCTAGATATCCATCATCAAATCCGCAGCCACAATCAACACCTATTTTATCATAATTATGTTTCTTATCATACCATATTTTACCTATATTCTCATTTCCATATATATTCATAGTAGGTGTATCTCCAAATACAACGATTTTACCAGTTTTATCTTTTATAGCTGGATTATATATAAATCTATCTCTAGATAATATAAAATCATATATAGTTTGTTTTTCTAGTAGTTCTTTTAATGTATTATATTCAAAAGTAGTATTTATACCAGAGTGAACTAAAAGATAATCTCCTTCTATATAGTATAGAGGAAGTTGTGATAAAAATTTTTTTATATCTTTTCTGTCTTTAGTGTTAATATCTAAAAACTCTTTTAATAAGCTATATCCTTCACCTGTTGATTTAAGTAACCATCTCCAATGGTGAGGTTTTATATCACATTGTTCAATTTGTTCTTTATTTAATAAACATATACTTTTTATACCGTCTTCAAGTCCTATTTTCCCATCAACGACTTCTTTAATTATATTTAATACAAATTCATTATCTACTATGTCCATAATCTCTATGAATAATTTTTCATGATTTCCAAGTACCATATGCATATTAGGAGTATCCATTATATATTTCATAAGTCTAAATGATTTATCTACTCTATATATAACATCTCCAAGTATATATATTTTATCTTTTGATGAAAATTTTATATCTTTTAATAGTTGTGAAAATCTATTAAAATCTCCGTGAATATCGGACGTTATATATATCATATATCTCACTCCTTTAACTATTTATATAATAAATTATATGTAATACAAAATCATTTTATAAGAAAAAAGACTACCATGTGGTAGTCCTTAATAAAATTTAAAGAATATCTAGTATTTGTCTTTTTAAATTTTCTCTATTTTCTTTGTCCACTCTAAATTCATGTTTAATTCTAGATGGCTTTTCAGATATAATATATATTCTGTCTGAAAGGAAAACAGCTTCTTCTACATCATGAGTAATAAATAATGTAGTTATGTTTAGACTATTCCTAACTTCTAGTAGCCATTCTTGCATTTTATATCTCGTTATAGAGTCAAGCGCTCCAAATGGCTCATCTAAAAGCATAATATCACTTGAGTTTACAAAAGTTCTAAGAAAATTAGCCCTTTGTCTCATCCCACCTGAAAGTTGATGAGGATGATTTTTCTCATATCCACTAAGTCCAAATATTTCAAAGTATTTTTCAGCTTTATTTCTAGCTTTCTTTTTACTTTCTCCTTTTAAAACCAAGGGAAGAGATACGTTGTCTAAAATATCTTTCCACGGAAGAAGCAAATCTTTTTGATGCATATAACTTATCTCTCCGTTTACATTTACTTCTCCACTGTCTTCTTTTGTTATCCCAGTTATAATATTAAATATAGTACTTTTACCACTTCCACTTGGACCTAATATAGATACAAGTTCTCCTTCTTTTACTTCAATTGTAATTTTATCTAGTATCTTTGTATTATCAAAGGACTTTTTTATATCTTTAAGTTCTAGCTTGATATTACTTTTCTGGCAAGAATTCATTAGTATATGCCTCACTTGCTTTCATGTCCTTCTCAATTAACTTGTTATCTAAAAGGAATTTTGTGTAATTATTCCATACACTATCTTTCATTTCGCCCCATCTTGCTGCATCATCTGTATATTTATCAGCTAAGAACTTTTGACTTTCAATTACAAGGTTTTCATCTAATTCTGGAGCATGTTTAAGTAGTATTTTAGCACTTTCTTCTGGATTTTTAATAGCATAATTATATCCTTTAGATGTAGCATTTAAGAACTTCTTAACCATTTCTGGATCATTATCTATGTTATCTTCACTAGAAACTATTACAGGAGTATAATAATCAAGTGCTGGATCTAAATCTTTAACTGGTATATAGTTTATTTCTTCACCCTTTAATCTAGCTTCTATTCCTGTCCAACCTTCAAATATCCAAGCCATATCTATATGTTTTTTTGTTGCAGTAAAGAAATCATCATTACCCATATTTACAAGCTTTAGTTTAGAATAGTCTGCTCCTGATTTTTCCATAACAGCTTTTAAAACTGCTTCTTCAGAAGGAGATCCCCATCCTCCATACGATTTTCCTTCAAAATCCTTTGGAGAAACAATATTTTTATCTTTAGGAGAAGCGAATCCTGAAGTATTATGTTGAATCACAGTTGCTATAGCTTTTATAGGTAGTGGGTCTTCTGAAGTTTTTGCATATGTAACTTCCTCTTGATAACTTATAGCAAAGTCAGCCTTATTAGTAGCTACAAGTACAGGTGCAGTACTTTCTGCAGGTTGTACTATTTCAACATCCAAGCCTTCTTCTTTATAGTATCCTTCCTCTAATGCAACATATAATCCTGTATGATTAGTATTTGGAGTCCAGTCCAATACCACCTTAACCTTTTGTAACTTAGAAGTTTCTTTATTATCTTCTTTTTTATCTTGACCTGCACATCCAGATAAAAGAGATGCAGTTAAAATTGTACTTGCTAATATCGATATTAATCTTTTCTTAAACATATAATCACTCCTCATTCCAGTATACGAATATTTTTTTGAGAACTTCTGCTATTAGAACAAATATTATACTAATAAATACAACTATAATAGTTGATGCAAATACCTTATCTAGGGCATAAGCGCTTTTTGCCCTTAACATATAAACTCCTAATCCCTTATCTCCTCCTAACCATTCTCCAATAGTTGCAGCCATAATCATATATGTTACAGATATTTTAATTCCAGAGAAGAAACTATTCATAGCCATTGGAAGTTTAAGATGTGAAAAAATTTGCCATCTATTAGCTTTCATAGTTTTGAATAAATTTATGTAGTCTTTGTCTATTTTTTCTAGTCCATCTGCAAAATTTATAACTATAGGAAAAAAACAAGTTATCATAACTACTATTACCTTAGGTAATAACCCAAATCCAAACCATATTATAAGTAGTGGAGCTATTGTAATTGTTGGTACAGTTTGAGATATTACAAGTATTGGATATAGACATCTTTTAACTATTGTAAAAAAATCCATAATTATTCCAAGTAAAAATGCAAATATTACAGCAAGTATAAATCCAACAACACCTTCATAAATAGTTACTAAGGTATGATCCTTTAGAGTATCAAAATCTTCTTTAAAAACTTCTATTATGTCCAAAGGGGTAGGGATTAAATACTGTGGAATATTTTTAAACTCTACAACAAATTGCCAAATAATAATAATAGTTAATATAAAAATTACAGGAAGTATGTTTTCTTTAGTTTTATCTATGATTTTTAAGTTTTTCATTTATTGTAAGACCACCAACTTTTTCGTCTATTCTAGCAGTTGTTATAACCCTTTCTATTCCTAAATCAAAAGGTATTTTGTGAACCTTTTTTATTAAATCAAATACCTCATCAAATTCACCTTGTATTGTAGTGCTCATTGCTCCTATTTCATATTGTAGACCACTATTTTTAATATATTCAATTGCTGCATCTACTACTTTATATACCTCATCTTCACTAATAGCTGGTATTAGTGGGAAAACTGTTATATCTGCTACTACCATTTAAGCCACCTCTTCTTTATTATTTGTAATACAAAAAGTCCTATCCGACTTTGGATAAGACTTAAACCTACTTAATTTAGCAAATTTTCATCTCCCTCCGTTGGCATTACCCAATTCAGGTTCAAGGGTCGAGATTTTCAATCTCCTCTCAGACGGTTTACCGACTCCCCCGATATACTTTTGTTTGTAAAATGATTTCTAAGTTTTATTATATATTAAGTGTTTATTATAATAAAGACGTTATTTGTAAGTTTTTGACTAATTTTACAAAATTATTTTTAATTTGTGCTTTTAATTCATTTTCATCTATTTTTTTAACTCTAGATATATCATAATACACATTTTTTATATAGCTTGGCATTGCATATTGTCCATTAACCCACTCCAAGGCTGTAGGGCCATCTGTTTCTGCAAGTAACTTATGTATAGGTATATATTTAACTATTTCTTGAGTTAATTTACAATATGGGATATCTACGCTTACAGTAAAATAACATCCCATGTCTATAAGCATATTTAAAATATTTATATTACCACTATACCAGTGAATTATAGCATTATTTCCTACATCGTATTTTCTTAGTAAATTCACAATTTCTTCTTCTGAACCTTTTGTATGTACATTTATAACCTTATCGTATTGTTTTGCCTTTTTCAAAAAATACTCAAACACCTTTATTTGATTTGAATAAGTACTTTTATCTTCAATCCAGTGAAAATCAAGGCCTATTTCTCCTATAATCGGTGTTTCTATTATATACTCATCTAATTTTTCTAAACAGTCACCGTAGTTATTTGCATTGTTTGGATGTATTCCAAAAGTTGGTATTATTAAATTACTTTTCTTAGATATTTCCTTGTTTTCTATATAACTTTTTATATCCATTGAACAAGCTAAAGTTAGTATATTGTTTTTATTTATACAATCTATGGCTTCTGTAATTTTATTTTCATAAAAATCTAAATGATTGTGTGCATCTATATACATAAAACCACCTTATATTTTTTATAATATGTAAGGATCGTATATACTTCCCTTTCCTATACATTTTTCAATTTTTTTTATGTAAATAGCAGGTCTTATACCGTCTATTTCATGATAGTCTTTTCTACTTATTGTTGCATTATCTTTTACTACTCTTTGTTTTTTGTAACTTTCTGACTTTATCTTATCATATGTTGGCATCTTTTCGTAAGAAAAATCTCTAAGCCAATAAGATTTCCCATGTATAGTATAAGCTAAATTTTGTTTTTTTAGAAATTCTACAACTTCTTTCATGGAAAGTATAAATACCTTATCATTTTTCGAAACTCTTTTCATCGTCTCATCATATCCTTTTAAACACCCATTTATATCAGGTTCATAAGGTGAATTTTCATATAAATATTCATTATCTACAGGTATTATTAGGCTTTTTTCTAAATCAGTAAAATCTTTCAAAAATATATATTCATTATTTAAAAACTCCCTAATTGAACTATTTTTCCAATTTGCATAACCTCCGAATTCCTTATATTCTACAATATTTGTAGACAATAAAAATAGTCTATCATCTTCTTTGTTAATTACTTGCCATACTATATCTTCATAATTGTATCTTCCAAATTTCATATAATCTCCGACCATAATTTCTACTTTGTTTTTTGTATTGATTATAGGCAAATTAATAGTTATCTTAGTTTTATTTTCATCTTTTATTAAGCTCGGAAGATAATCCTTTAATTCTCTTATTGTATCTACATATCCGTGATTTAGTCTCCATATAGCCCCATTTGATGTAAAGTCGTATTCTCCAGGGACACATGGTATAGATATTGGTATAGGAAGGTTTATTTTATTTTCTCCATCTAAATTGTGTTTTGGCCTTAAAGTTATTATTTGTACATTTGGATATTTACTTTTTAAGTTTTTTATGTATCTTGCCTCACCTTTTGTAGGTTCATTATTTAGACTTACAGATATTATTAAATCACACCCTATTTCACAAAGGGGTTTTAGAGTTAGATTATCAGTTTTATATCCATCGCAATATTTTTTGCAATCTATTACTACCTCTTCAAAAACCTCAGGTATAGCAGAAGAAGCTAATAATATGTCTATTATATTTTCTGGGCTTCGGTTGCTTTTATTTATTTTAAAATACTTTGCTTTGTTATGTTCTACATCTGTACAACCTACAAAAAAATCTATGTCTGATTTTGATATGTTGAGTAAATTTATATTTTCTCTTATGAATTTTATAGTGTTTTCTCTTTTGGGTACCATTTTTTTATTTAGGATCTTTATTATATCTACATATCCTATATGTTCAAAGGATATAGATTTCCAAACTTCTTTTGTTCTATGAAGATTTCCATCTACAAAAAAAGCTGCTGTTATTGCCCCTATTGATGTTCCAGATACTGCGCATATTTTTTTGTCTAATCCTAAATCGTATAAAGCCCTCCATACTCCTATATGGAATGCCCCTTTTGCTCCTCCACCTGCCAATGCTAATCCTATTTTCATATATATCCCCTTTTAATTTTTATTTATATTATTTACAAAAAGTCTTCATAAAATCTCAAAATCTATAATATATTAAAAATAACAAATAACTTAATAATTATAATTTGAATTTAATTATAATTAATTTTTTTCAAAATTTTGTTGACATTTAATTTCTAGATGCATATAATACAAATATAGAAAACAACAAAACATAAAATTAAATATCATTCTTATCAAGAGTGGCAGAGGGACTGGCCCTATGACGCCCGGCAACCTGCGTTTAACAAACGTGTGGTGCTAATTCCAGCGGTATATTTACCGAAAGATAAGGTTCCTGAAAAAACTTTTACCTCTTTCGGCGTATGCTGAAAGAGGTTTTTTAATTTTTAAAACAAAAGGAGTGGTAAAATTGATTGAAATTGTAGATCTAAGTAAAGTTTATGAAGGTAATAAAACTAAGGTTCATGCGCTAAAAAATATTAATCTAAAAATAGATAAGGGAGAAATATTCGGAATAATAGGGCTTAGCGGAGCTGGTAAGTCTACTCTTATAAGAACTATTAATCGACTTGAAGAACCAACTAGCGGAAATATACTCATAGAAGGAGAAAATATTATTAAATACAACAATAAAGAGTTAAGAAAATCCAGAAAAGAAATAGGAATGATATTTCAACATTTTAATTTATTAAAATCAGCTAGTGTATTTGAAAATATTGCTTATCCCCTTAGGATTTGTGGTTATAAAAAAGATTACATTGAAAAAAGAGTACACGAATTACTTCAATTAGTTGATTTAAGTGATAAAATATACGCTTATCCATCACAATTAAGCGGTGGCCAAAAGCAAAGAGTTGCAATTGCTAGAGCTTTAGCCAATAATCCAAAAATACTTTTATGTGATGAAGCTACTTCAGCCCTTGACCCTAAAACAACTAAGTCTATATTGTATTTACTTAAGGATCTTAAACAAAAATTAAATCTCACAGTTGTTTTAATAACTCATCAAATGGAAGTTGTAAATCAAATATGTGATAAAGTTGCCGTAATAGAAAAAGGTTCTATATTAGATGTGGGTCCAGTTGATATAATTCTAAGCAATAACAGACTTTGGTCTGATGATAATACCGATAATGAGCTAGATTTGGAGGTAGCATGTTATGCATAATCTATTTGAGTTACTTACCCCTTCGATTATACAAACAATATACATGGTTTTGGTATCTACCTTGGCATCTTTAATAATTGGTTTTCCTATGGGAGTTTTACTTATATTAACTGAAGAAAACGGACTTATAGAAAATAAAATTGTATATAGAGTTCTTGACTATATAGTTAATATAAGTAGATCTATTCCATTTATAATACTTATGATATTAGTGTTTCCTCTATCTAGACTTGTAGTTGGAACTACTATAGGAACAACAGCAAGTATAGTTCCTTTATCAATTGCAGCTGCACCTTTTGTTGCAAGACTTATAGAAGGTTCTCTAAAAGAAGTAGATAAAGGAATTATTGAAGCTGCAATAGCAATGGGGTCTACTCCACTGCAAATAGTAACTAGAATATTAATACCTGAAGCATTGCCTTCATTAGTATCTAATATAACTATAACTTTAATAAATTTAATAGGGTATTCAGCTATGGCTGGCGCTATTGGTGGAGGTGGTCTTGGAGATTTAGCTATAAGATATGGGTTTTATAGATTCCAAACAGATATAATGTTGGCATCTGTAGTGGTTATTGTTTTACTTGTTCAAAGTATTCAATATTCAGGAAACAAAACAGTACAAATATTAAATAAAAACAGATAAAAATTGGGAGGGAATTAAAAATGAGATTAAAAAAATTATTATCAGTAGGGTTAACAGTTTGTGTGGTTTCTTTAGGATTAATAGGATGTACTTCAACAAAAGAAGACAATGTTTTAAAAGTAGGGGCAACGCCAGTTCCACATTCTGAAATACTTGAGATAGTTAAGGATGATTTAGAAAAAGAAGGTATTACACTTGAAGTAGTTGAGTTTACTGACTACATAACACCTAATACTGCTCTAAATGATGGAGAAATAGATGCCAACTTCTTCCAACACGTTCCTTACATGGAGAGTTTTGAAAAAGAAAACAATATAGACTTATCTTCAGCTGGAAGTATACACGTTGAACCTATAGGTCTTTATTCTAATAGTGTTAAATCTGTTGATGCATTAAAAGATAATGCTGTTATAGCTATACCAAATGATCCAACTAACGGTGGAAGAGCTCTTTTATTATTACAAGATAAAGGGCTTATAAAGTTAAAAGCTGATGCAGGCCTTGAAGCTACAGAAAAAGATATCGTTGAAAATAAAAAGAATTTCACATTTAAACCTATGGAAGCAGCCCAACTTCCTAGAGTTTTAGGTGATGTTGATGCAGCAGTTATAAACTCTAACTATGCTATAGAAGCAGGACTTAATCCAACTAAAGACTCATTATTAATAGAAGGAACCGAATCTCCTTACGCTAACATTGTATCTGTTAAAGCCGGAAATGAAAGTGATGAAAAAGTAAAAGCACTAATAAATGCACTTCAATCTGATGAAGTTAAAAAGTTTATAGAAGATAAGTATGAAGGTGGGGTTGTTCCTGCCTTTGCAAAATAAAATTCGCGACCCTCATGTCGCCGACGATCTTAAGAAGATGGGACCATGATCAAGTTTACCAGTTGGAAATTATAACTTATCTACATACCGGATAAATTATAATTTCCTTAAATATAAAAATTTAAATCGAGGGGTATTTTTATGTCAAAACAATATAACAATGGAACAATTTGTGTTCAAGGGGGATATAGTCCAAAAAATGGAGAACCAAGAGTCTTACCATTATACCAAAGTACAACTTACAAGTATGATGATCCAGATTTTTTAGCTAATTTATTTGATTTAAAGGTAGAAGGTCATATTTACTCAAGAATAAGCAATCCTACTGTAGCTGCTTTCGAAGAAAAAGTAAATGATTTAGAAGGTGGTGTTGGGGCATTAGCAACATCTTCAGGGCAGTCAGCATCTATGATTGCAATTTTAAATATATGTAAAAATGGAGATCATATATTATGTTCATCTACAATATATGGAGGTGTATTTAATTTATTTGCTGCTAGATTTAAAGACTTTGGAATAGATGTTACCTTTTTCGATCCAAATTTAAGTGCAGAGGATATAGTTAAATTAGGTAAAGAAAATACAAAGGTAGTATATGGAGAAACAATAGGAAATCCAGGGCTTAATATACTTGATTTTGAAAAGATTTCAAATGTTTCTGAATCTTTAGAAGTACCATTTGTTGTAGATAATACTTTAGCAACTCCTTATCTTTGCAATCCACTAAAACATGGTGCAAATATAGTTGTACATTCAACTACAAAATATATAGATGGTCATGCTAGTTGCGTAGGGGGTATTATAGTAGATGGTGGTAATTTTAACTGGGATAATGGAAAATTTGATGGACTTGTCATCCCTGATCCTACGTACCATGGTCTTGAGTATACAAAAGCTTTCGGAAATGCTGCATATATATTTAAAGCTAGAGTTCAATTAATGAGAGATTATGGAAATACTATGAGCCCTTTTAATGCTTATTTAACTAACTTTGGAGTAGAAACTCTTCACTTAAGAATGGAAAGACATAGCTATAATGCACTTAAATTAGGCGAGTATCTACAAAAGCATGAAAATATTAGTTGGGTAAACTACCCTGGATTAGAAAATAGCGAAAACTATGAACTAGTAAAAAAGTATCTACCTAAGGGCGCTAGTGGAGTTCTTACATTTGGAGTAAAAGGCGGACTTGAAAATGCAAAGATATTTATTAAAAATCTTAAATTAGCTGCACTTGTAACCCATGTTGGTGATTCTAGAACATGTGTACTTCACCCTGCTAGTACTACTCATAGACAGTTAACAAGTGAGCAACAATTAGCTGCAGGAGTTGCCCCTGATTTAATAAGACTTTCTATAGGTATAGAAGATATAGATGATATTATAGCTGACGTAGAGCAAGCTTTAGCATTCTAGAGTATAAGATGCCAGTTATCGTAAGTAAATATTTGCCTGCAGCAAAAATATTAGAATTAGAAAATATACATGTATTATATAAAGAAGATTATAATCTAAATAATAAGGAATCTTTAAAAATATGTATATTAAACTTAATGCCTACTAAGTTAGATACAGAGGCTCAATTACTTAGATTATTGTCAAATAATGTTATAAATATTGATATTACTTTTATATATACCGAAAGTTACGATCCTAAAAATACAACTTTTGATCATATTAAAAACTTTTATAAAACTCTTAACGATATAAAATATCAGAGTTTTGACGGTATGATAATAACAGGTTCTCCTGTTGAAAATATGAATTTTGAAGAAGTATATTATTGGGATGAATTAAAGGAAATAATGGAATATGCTAATTTAAATGTAAATTCTACTTTGTATATATGCTGGGGAGCACAAGCAGGATTATATTATAATTATGGAGTTAATAAATACCCTTTATCAGAAAAAATATTTGGTGTTTTTAAGCATAACATAAATGAAAAAGATAATTTATTAAAAGGCTTTGATGATGTATTTTATGCTCCTCATTCAAGACATACAGAAGTTAGAAAAGAAGACTTAAATAAAATTAACGGTATAAAAGTTCTTTCTTATTCAGAAGATGCAGGAGTCTACTTAGCATCTTCTGTAAATAAAAAACAAGTATTTGTTATGGGACATAGTGAATATGATCCTTGCACATTGAAGAATGAGTACGATAGAGATATTAGTAAAGGAATTAAAATTGATGTTCCTAAAAACTACTTTAGAGACGACAATCCTGACAACGAACCTATTGTAAAATGGAGAAATCATGGAAATCTATTATTTTCAAACTGGATTAACTATTATGTAAAAAAATGACCTCTCTGAGGTCACCTCCTTAACTGACACCTAACGGTTGTCAGTTTTTTTGTATTCAAACTTAGCTCTGCAATTTGGACAAATTAGTTCTGGTACTCCTTTTTCAAAATCATAAGATTTACATTCATAATTATCCTATTAATTAAAAAAAGATGCATTTTAAATGCATCCTCTATAATTAACTTATACTAGCAACAACTTCTTTCTCGCTATAGTATTTCTCTAAATCAAGTTCTTTTTCGGTTTTAGCTACTACTAATGTACATGCACAATCGCCCATTACATTTATAGTAGTTCTACACATATCTAATATTCTATCTATCCCCATGATAAGTCCTATACCTTCTACTGGAAGGCCAACAGAAGTTAATACCATAGATAGAGTTATCATACCAACTCCAGGAACACCTGCAGTACCAACAGAAGCTAATGTTGCTGTTAATATTATAGTCATCATGTCTTGCATTCCTAAGTCTATACCATATACTTGAGATATAAATATAGCAGCTGCTCCTTGCATTATAGCAGTACCATCCATATTTATAGTAGCTCCAAGAGGTAATGTAAATGCACCTATATTTTTGCTTACACCCATTTTTTCCATTTCTTCCATAGTTACAGGTAATGAAGCATTACTTGATGACGTTGAAAATGTAACTGCAGCAATTTTACCAAATTTTTTGTAAAAAGGTGTAGCTTTTAAACCAGTACATAACTTTAATAACCCAGTATAAGTAATTGTTCCTTGAAGTAATAATGCAAATAATACTACAAACATATATTTTCCAAGTGCAAACATTGCATCTATACCAACAGTTGCAAACGTATTAGTAACCAATGCAAATACTCCATATGGAGCAACTAACATTATCATTTCTACCATTTTCATACATATTTCATTAGCTGATTCAAATATCTTTTTAACTGGTTCAGCTTTTTCTCCAATTATACTCATTGCCGAACCCATAATTAATGCAAATATTATTATTTGTAACATATCTGCATTTGCCAAAGATGCAACAGGATTTGATGGTATCATTGCAAGTATAACATCTACTAAAGATTTATTTTCACCTATAGTAGGGCTTTGTGTTATTAAGTTAGACATATCAAGGCCTAACCCTGGATTAACTATTTTCCCAACTATTAATGCTATAGTTATGGCAAGTGCTGTAGTAAGTAGATAGAATGACATAGTTTTTCCACCTATTCTACCAAGCTTACCTATATCCCCCATAGCTGAAGCTCCACATACTAAAGATACAAATACTAGTGGTACAACCATCATCTTTATTGCTGTAGTAAATCCTGTTCCTAGTATTTTTAATATTCCACCTAAAAGTACAGTGTCTTTGATATAGCCTGCAGGCATTCCCTTTATTATAAGACCAAATACTACACCAATTAAAAGACCTATCATTATCTTCGTAGTTAAACCTATTTTCTTTTTCATAAATTCCCTCCTATTCTATTTGTCGAATTTTATCGTAAACATATCTTATATTTATAAAGTATATCACGTTTTATTAATTTTTAGAATATTTTTTTCAATTCATACAAAAGAATCTTTTTTTACAAATTATTCATTTTTTGCATAAATAAATTTTTTTATCCCCATTTACCCCATAAAATAAAAAAAGCCTATCGTATGCAAATGCACAAAATAAGCTTTTTAATATCTTAATAAATTTGTAAGTTTTTCTGGACTTGTTGAATTAACAAAAACTCCAGTTGCAATTTCAAATCCTCCTAGGTTGTATTTCCTAGGTACTATATGAATATGCCAGTTGTAGTAATCTTCACAATTAAGGTATTTTGGATGGCTGTGTAAATATACATTTAAAGGTATAATACCGTATATATCATTTATTTTTTTAAATAACCTTTTAAAAATCAATGATATTTCTTTTATATTCTCATTTGTTATATTCTCAAATTTTTCATTACTTTTATTTATAATAGATACTTCTCCACTATATATAGATGCAAATGGAGCTATAACTATAAAATTTTCACTTTCATGTATTACTCTTTTATCTTCTTTTATTTCAAATTCTATAACTGATTCATGAAGACTTTTATTATTTTTTTCAAAATAATTTCTGCAATTATTCACTTCCTCTAAAACATCCTTAGGTACTATAGGAAGAGATATTATTTGAGAATGAGGATGTGCCATTGATGCTCCTGAATTTCTTAAAAAGTTTTTAAATAAACTTATATATTTTATATTTTCATTATCAATCAAATCATTATATCTGTCTTTATACATAGTAAATAAAAGCTCAAATTCACAAACACTCATATTAAAGAAATTTCCATTATGCCTATATGTATCTACAAGGACTTCATGTACTCCACATCCATCTAAACTTATAAAAAATTCCTCTTTTTTATTACTTTCAGAGTCTTGGGTTAATATAGGAAACTTATTATAAAATGAGCGAACTAACCATTTTTTATCTTCTTCTATTCTAAATGTTTCTTGTGTAGTTTGACTTTCATTACCTATACAAAATGGACAACTTTCTTCATATTCGTCGGTTTCTATTTCATAATTGGCTTTTCCTAATTTCATAGGACGTTTTGATCTATCAATTGCAATTATTACACTTTGTCCTGTAAATAAGTCCGTTCTAAATTCTGACATTTAATCACCTCATTAAGACCTTTTATTCCTTAGTTATTTTAGCTATTATTCCATTATTTATTCTTATAAGTTCTTTTGTAGGTATTTTTACTAATGATCTAGGAGAACCTCCACCCATAAGAATTTCATATTTTTCCATAACCTTTTCATCTATTAAGAATTTAGCTTCATATCCAAGAGAAGGAACTCCACCACATACATACCCTGTTTTTTCCAGTATTTCTTCCTCAGTTGCAGTTCTAGGCCTTGGAATATTTAGTGCATGTCTTACATTTGGCACACTTATTTTATCATTACCACTTAATATAGCTACTATTAAGTCATTGTTTTTATCTATAAAACATATGCTTTTTACTATATCCCCAACTTCTACATTTGCAGCTTTTGCAGCTTCTTCAGCTGAATGACAAGATTCATTAAAAATTAAATGAGTAGCTTGTATGTTGTTATTTTCTATATATTTTATTAAGTTTTCTTCATATGTATTTAAATTCATTTTTATACCTCCTATCTTATATATTTTACTACACTATTATATATTTTGTAAAATCACTTATATTGCAATTTTCCGAATAACATTTATTAAATAACATTATTATGTAAACTAATAATAAAAGCTTTAGACAGGTATCATCTAAAGCTTTTGCTATTTATATTTTTGTATTTGAGCTTCCACCGGGATTACTCATTCTACCTACTCCGTAACCAAGTTTTCTATAAGCTATTTCAGTAGGAACTAACCATACCTTACCTCTACCTTTAAATACGTTTAATAATCCTTCTCCACTAGTAGCAGACCCTATTAGTGATTTTGAAGATGTTTCTACAGTAAATATTACACCTTCAGTTCTAAGTATAGCAAAGTTTCCATCTACCTTTAATGTTTCATTATTAAGTTCAACTTCTAGTATTTCTTCCTTTGGAACAGGAACTTCAAGAACTACAAATCCAGTTCCCGATAATTTCACTTGAAATAATCCTTCATTTCCAAGTACAGCTGAAGATAAGTTTTTTTGCATAAATACGCCTACATCTACAGTGTCTTCACATGCATAAAACACACCATCATCTACTATTACTTCTTCATTTTCTAGCTCTATTATTATATA
The DNA here is from genome assembly GCF_058146105.1 of Sporacetigenium sp. TC11. Taxonomy (NCBI): domain Bacteria; kingdom Bacillati; phylum Bacillota; class Clostridia; order Peptostreptococcales; family Tepidibacteraceae; genus Sporacetigenium; species Sporacetigenium sp. TC11. Next base: position 22,811 of record NZ_JBYVNY010000011.1, read on the forward strand.
ATGCCCATAACTCGGTTCTAAGTATAGCTCTCCGCTTCCTTTATATGTAGGCCTAAATGTAGTTTCTCCTGTTACACTACTTTTTAGAAATTTCTTACCAAGACCTATTAATCCTCCCATTTTGTTGTCCATTTCTATATCGCCTTTTAACATGTATAAAGCTCCTGCTTCTAGTCTTACAGCAGTATTTTTCATAGTCATTTTTACTTGTCTTAATTTAACATTAGATTTTTTCATAAAATAAAGCATCATCGAATCTGAAGCAGAATTTCCACCAGTTAAATCATCGTACTGTAGTATTTCAATAGATATTCTTTCATTCTCAACCTTATCTATTGTAGTTATTAAGTCTTTATTAAAATTTATATTTGACTTCATTTTTACACCTCTATTTTTTTATTTTTAAACCTATTTTCAGCTAGCCAATCTTTTGCAAAATCTACTCCTGACCTCATATCAAACAATTTACACTTTGCATTTCCTACCATTCCAATACTTATATCGTATTCTTTTTCAAATTCTCTACCTATTATATCAAAGTCATCACAGTCATAATTAAAATCCTCAAACCACTTCCAAACTCTTACACCATCATCCATTATTGATGTTCCCATTCTTTTTTTAGCCATTTGAGCATTTAAAGATTCAGCAAGATGAAAGCTTGTGCAAGAACTATATCCTACCCCAAGTAAAAGCACCTTTGCATTTAATTCATACATTTTGCCTAAAGGTGAATTCATTCCAAATCCAGGTGTTAGTTCATGATTTTCAGTAATTTGCTTTGCAAGTTTACCATTTGCAGAAAATGACACTTGAGGATGATTTGATCTTATAGTGTTTGGAATTGTTCTAAAAAGTTCCGGTATTTTTCCCATACCCTCAGTGGGAGTCACCATTGGATCAAATGCCGGCATATTTTCATAAATATCGTAAATCCAGTCATGAGGCACAGGAGGATTTTCCCATTCTTCAGGATCAGATATTGATGCACTTTGGGTAGGCATTACTAAAGTTCCTTCACTCCCAATTGATTTCAAAAGGGCCATTATTACAGCTTGAGTCCCTCCACAAACCCAGCCAATACTAGATAGAGATGAATGAACTAACACAACATCCCCTTCACATATGCCTAATTTTTTTAGATCATTATAAATAGAATTAACTGTATTAGGATATCTAGTTAGTTCTATTATTCTTATCTCACTCATGTGTACAATAACCTTCCTTTTATATGTTCTTCTTATAACTTCCTATATAAAATTACACAGTTACATTGTTAGTTCCTTTTTCTTCCCACACAGAAATTTCTTTTAATCTATCGACAATAGGAAGATGTTGAGTGCATTCACGTTGACATTTGCCACACTTTATACAGTCCTTTGAAAACTTTTTAGCATTCATTGTATAGTTCCAATACTCAAGTCCATAAACCTCATTTATCATTTCTTCATCGCTTTTTTTAAACATCTGTTTTTCATTGTAAAATAACATATATCCAGGTATATTTATACCTGCTGGACATACTTTACAATACCCGCAGCCAGTACAAATTTCATTCATATTTTTATCTAGTTTATTTTTCAAGTTTTCAATATCATCTTCTGTAAATGGTTTGCTCTCATCAGCAATTTTGCAAGCTTCATCAATTTCTTTATAGTTATTAAATCCAATTAATGAAACAGTTATAGGTTTAGCTGATATATTAAATCTCAATGCTACTTCTGTAGCAGTTTCTCCACTTTCCGATAAAAAAGATAGCTCTTTTTCATGGGCTGGAATAGACCCTCCACTAAGTGGATTCATAGCCACTACTCCATATCCATTTTCATATGCATATTTAACTCCGTTCCATCTATATGGGAAATTCAATAAATTTATTCCCATAGTGACACCTTCAAATTTACTTTCATTAAGTACGTTGATTACTTCATCTCCTGATTGATGAGATGAAAATACAATATGATCAATTAATCCTTCTTCCTTACACTTTAATAGTCCCTCATATTGTCCACCTTTTTTCATAGCTAATTCATAGTGGTCCATTTTTCTAATACACCATACGTGGTAAAAGTGTATTTTAGGAACTCCTAATCTTTCTAAAGATTCTTTTACCCCACTTATAGCTTTTTGCGCAGTGTCAAATACTGTTGGCCTTCCTTTTGTTGAAACATAAAAGTCACTTTTTCCTTCTTTTATCATTTCTCTAAAAGCTACTCCAAATATATCTTCACTTCTACCATTGCAATATCCTGGAGCTGTATCAAAATAGTTAATTCCTTTATCATATGCATATTTAACTAGCTTTGCATTTTCATCATTACTTGTATCTAAATCAAATCTAAGACCACCAAATCCAACTACAGAAACATCTTTATTTGTATTACCGTATTTAACATATTTCATATGATTATCCTCCAAAATAAAAATACTTCATTATAATTATTATACCCCTAAGAACAGGTTAATGTATATCTTATCCAAGACAAAAAGGCACTTACATTTGTAAGTGCCTAGTAAAAATTAAAACTCAATACATAAATTACTAAATGTCCCCATTTCATAAGTTCTATTCATAACTTTAGGAGTTTTATTTTCTTCGCCACTTCCCATAGCATTGAAGAGAGGAACGAAATGCTCAGGTCTTGGAACTGAAAAAAGAGCATGAGGCGCAAGTTCAACATATCTGTTTAATGAATCCAAATCCCTATCCTCTATCTTTTCAATTAGCCAATTATCAAATTCTAGAGCTTCTAGTTTTGGAGTTTTTAATTCTGGAAAAATCTCACGTAAATTATGCACCGTAGTTCCACTACCAATTACTAAAATATCTTCATTTCCAAGTCCCATCAGTGCCTTTCCGATATTAAATTGTTCTTTGATTGATAAGAAAGGATTAACTGATAATTGTACAACAGGAATATTAGCATTAGGATACATATGTTTTAATGCTACCCATGAACCGTGGTCTAATCCTCTTTTTTCCTCTCTTCTTGTTTTTATTCCATGATTTTTAAATCTCTCTTCAAGAATAGAAGCAATCTTTGTTGAGCCTTTTGCTGGATATTTAACCTCATACATCTCTTTTGGAAAACCATAATAATCGTAAACAGTATCTAACACCTCATCAGTATAAGTTATGGAAAGAACTTCACTTTCCCAATGAGCACTAAAAATAACGATTGCTTTCGGAGTAATACTTTTACCTAGATTATTAAGAAATCTTGTATATTCATTTGTTTCAACTGCTAAATAAGGTGTACCGTGGCTAATAAATAATGATGGAACCATTTTTATCCTCCTTTTTATTAAAAATTTATTTTATAAATTGACATAGCTAGTATTTATATTTAATATTAGATTTATACCTTAAATTAGCACAATTAATCACACTATAATAGAAAACAAAAAAGCACTTACAAAATTGTAAGTGCCAATTCATTATACTAAGTTGTCCCTTAATTTCACTATAAAGTCTTGTACATTTGTAACTATAGTAGTTACCTCAAGACTTCCTCTATCTCTTAACTTATTTACCGCAAACTCCGAAACGTCAACAGAATAGAAGTAAACAGGTCTTACTTTTCCATCTACAACTCTATATGAAGGTGTCATATTACCTGTAGCAATAGAATGTAATTGAGTAGCCATACATATTACTGTTGTAGCCTTACTTACATGCTTTCTCATCTCTTCTTGAGTTTCATATACATCTGATATTACTATAGGTAGTGGTCCATCGTCTCTTATAGAACCTCCTAATACTATAGGTACATTGTTTGTTACACAAGCATGAACAATACCACTATCTATGTTTTCATCTTCTATTAATTTTTCTATTGAACCTGCTCTTCTTGCTTTATTTAATAAATCTAGGTGATGATAATGTCCATCTTTTCTAGATTCTTGAGTATATATATCTTGTCCAAGAGCTGTGTTAAATACCGCCCCTTCTAAGTCATGTGTAGCTACTGCATTTCCACCAAATAGTGCATCAACATATCCATTTTTTATTAAGTCAGCCATTGCATCTCTAGAACCCTTAGCAAATATGGCAGCTGGGCCTAATACCCATACTACATATCCATTTTCTTTCTCATGTTTTAATAATTCATATATATTTTCATAATCTTTAGTATATGAAGTTTCTCTTGATCTACCTGATCTAAATGCAAATAAATCTTTATCTTGTAAAGCTTTTGTAAATCCATGAGGATATACATATATTCCTTCACTACCATTTTCTGTTCTACCTACAATAACCTTATCTCCAACTTTTAAATTCCTAAATTCTTTTACATCAACTTTCTCATCACTGTTAACAACTGCAACGCAATCCATTCTACTTTCTTCTGCTAAAACCCACTTGCCATTTATCTTGAAATATTCAGGATATATAGAATTAGCATGGTAGTTATCTGGAGCAACTCCTGCCTTTATAACTTCAATGGTTGTAACATTTGGAGCTGATAGAAATCTTTCTTCATTAAAATTTGGTCCAACGTATTCTCTTAACTTAAAGCCCATTTGTCATCACCCCTATGTAATATATTTTTGATTTTAACTTATCTATTCCGTTTATTTTTTAACATTATATATATTATAACATAATTTGACATTTTTCAAACAAAAAAATTTTTTTATATAAATAATAAAGCTTCTGTTTTCACAGAAGCCACTGTTAACATAAATTATTTTTTGCATTTTTATTTAAATATATTCTATTCCTGTATAGTGAAAACATGGGATTTTTTCACTATACTTTACTGATGCAAGTTTGTTTCTACCTCATTATCATCATAACTTACCCAATCACTATAGCTTCCTGCATATACCTTGTGTTTGATTCCTAATTCATCAAGCGCAAGGCTATTAACTGTAGTAGTTAACCCTGATCCACAGTACAATATTACCTCATCATAGTTATTTAGTTTTTCAAAGTGTTTTTCTAATTCTTCTAGAGTTTTCAACTTATTTTCATCTGTATTTAATGCTTCCATCCAAAAATAATTTAGTGCTCCTGGTATATGACCTGGCTTTTTATCTATTGGCTCAATTTCCCCTTTATATCTTTTTTCTTCCCTTGCATCTACAATAGCTACATTTTCCTTATTAAGTTTTTGTTTTACTTCTTCCATACCTACTAACATACCATCATTTATATTTATATCAAAAATTTTTCTTTCTTTCGAAACTGGTTTATCAGATGATAATTCATATCCAGCTTCATTCCACGCCTTAATTCCTCCATTTAATATGTAGACATTATTGTGTCCCATATATCTTAATAACATCCAAAGTCTAGCTGCACCAGCTAATTCTCCATCGTCGTAGGCCACTACAGTTGTATCATTTCCTATACCTATACTTTCTAATTTTCCTTTAAAATCATCTAAATTTGGAAAAGGATGTCTTCCTCCATGTTCTTTAACTTTTGATGCTAGGTCATTTTCCATATCCATAAAAAATGCACCTGCTATGTGTCCTTTATCATAACTTTCCTTTCCGTATGAATGTTTCATTAAGTCAAATCTACAATCTACAATTGTAATATCTTCATTGCTTGTATTTTCTTTTAACCAATTAACATTTACTAAATTCTTCATTTTTATAACCTCCATTAACAATTTTATGAAAAATTTATTCTTTACTTTATTATTTCATTAATGTGAATATAATAACTCTATAATATATTATTTACCTTATAAAATATTTTTTCAACAAAAAATGACATTTTTTGTCAATTAATATTTTCATTTACTAAATTTTAGTATATTATTATTATAAGGAAAATGTTTTACAACTATGACAACAAGGAGGAATTTAAAATGAATTTTTCAAATAGGGTTTTATCAGTACAGGAATCTCCTATATTTAATTTAGTACCATACGTAAATGAAGCAAAGAAAAAAGGTATGAAAGTTTACCACCTAAACATTGGACAACCAGATATTAAAACTCCAGATGGATTTTTTGATGCAATTAAAAACTTTAAACAAGAAGTTTTAGAATATGCCCCAACTAGTGGAATCCCAGAACTTGTAACTGCTATAATAGATTATTACAAAACTTTTGATATGCATTTTGAACAAGACGAAGTTGCTGTAACAAATGGAGGTAGTGAAGCATTACTATTTGCTATGTTAACTATATGTGATGGTGGAGACAATATATTAATACCTGAACCATTTTATACTAACTACTCAAATTTTGCCCAAGCATTAGACGTTAATTTCAAGCCAGTAACTACTAAGGCTGAGGATGGATTCCATTTACCATCTAAAGAAGAAATAGTTAAACAAATAAATAATAAAACTCGTGCTATACTTTTATCTAACCCAGGAAATCCAACTGGTGTTGTTTATACAAAAGAAGAAGTTCATATGATAGCTGATATAGCTAAAGAACATAACTTATTTATAATAGCTGATGAAGTTTATAGAGAATTTGTATACGGCGGATTAGATTATACAAGTTTTGGTAACATAAAAGAAGTTGAAGATAAAGTTGTAATAGTAGATTCAGTATCTAAGCGTTATAGTGCTTGTGGTGCTAGAATAGGTTCTCTTGCTTCTAAAAACAAAGGATTTATGAAACAAATATCAAAATTATGTGTTGCTAGACTATGTGTTCCTACATTAGAACAAATAGGATGTGTAGAGTTATACAAAACTCCTAATTCATATTTTGAAGAAGTTAATGCTGAATATATGAAAAGAAGAGATGTCTTATATGATGGTTTAATGAAAATTCCAAACATTATATGCGAAAAGCCTACTGGTGCATTTTATATAGTTGCAAAATTGCCAGTTAAAAATGCTGAAAACTTTGCTAAATGGATGTTACAAGAATTTAATTTAGATGGCGAGACTTTAATGGTATCTCCAGCTGAAGGATTCTATATTACTGAAGGATTAGGGAGAAATGAAATCAGACTTGCGTATGTATTAAATACAAAAGATTTATCTAGATGTGCAGAAATACTAAAAACTGGTCTTGAAAAATATTTAGCTGAAATTGATAAATAATAAGGCAGCCTATAGGCTGCCTTATTATTTATCCTTTAAGTTATAATTATTTTCTTTCCCAATTTGTATTTATAAATTTATTTAACATGGATGTTATGGTCATCATACCAGTAGAACTAAATAAAGATGTGACTTTTACATCATGGTTTTCATTTATATTTTCTATATCAAAATCAGGATATACTTGACCGTCTCTTTCCCCCATACCTACATTTATAAGTAATTGACTATCTTTAGTCATATCTTCAGTTACTAAATGAGGTACTCCACAACAACCAACTACTATATCACTCATAAGACACATTTGTTTTAATGTATCTCTTTTAGTATCAGCATGAGCTCTTAAAACCGTAGCCCCTTTTTGCTCTAGGCAATGTGCAATGGGTTTTCCACTTAATCTACCTATTCCTACAACAGTTACAACCTTACCTTTTACATCTATATTTTCATTTTCTATTATTGTTAATACTCCTAAAGCTGTTAAAGGTATATTTTCTATATCTATATTATTTTCAACATATAATTCTGTTTGTTTTTTTGTAGATATACAATCAATATCAAGTTGTGAATATGTATTTATTAAATAATCTGCTACTTGTCTATATTTTTGTTCTATAGGTTCTTGTATTATCATCGATGATATTTCTTTATTTTCTATCATACTTTCTATTTCTTCTAAAACATCCTTAGGATCTTTACTCATATCGCTATAAATATGTGTTTGAATTCCTATTTCGTTGCATACTTTTATATTGTTACCTACATACTTTTGACTAGCAAGCGACTCATTTAAGTGTAGTATAAGGAACTTCTTATCATTTGGAATAAATCTTTCTTTTAAATCATTTCTCATTTTACTTGATAATTCTTTACAGTTAAAAATCACGTATATCCCCCCAATTTTATAGTAAATACCTTTTCATTAAAGTTTTTTGTAATCACACAACATATATATTTACTTCATATATTTTATTATTATATTTTTTTATATATTCCTTAGTATTTGATGTTAATGGAATAACATCAAAATAAATTAATAATTAAACTTTATTATACTTATCATTTTACAACACCTTTTAAGCTTTTTTGTAAGAATTTGTTAATCTGCGTCTGTTTTTTGTAGATGATTTTTATATTTGGTTATGTTATTATGAATATGTGAAATATTATAAATATTTTCAAGAATACATATAATTGCTAGGGGGTTACATACAATGAAGTTTTCAAGTAGAATAACTGATATGCAAGCTTCTCCTGTAAGAAAGCTTGTTCCATTTGCAACTGAGGCTAAGGCTAGAGGTACTAAAGTTTATCATTTAAATATAGGTCAACCGGATATAAAAACTCCAGAAGGATTCTTTAATGCTGTTAAAAACTATAAAGAAGAAGTTTTAGAGTATGCATTATCTCAAGGTATTCCAGAGCTTATAGATGCTATGATAGAATACTACAGAACTTATAATATGGAATATGATAGAGATGATATATTAATAATGAATGGTGGTAGTGAAGCACTATTATTTGCAATGATAGCTACTTGCGATCCAGGAGAAAACATGTTATCACCAGAGCCATTCTATACAAACTACAACGGATTTGGTGATGCTGTAAACGTTGGTATAAAACCTATAACTACTAAAGCTGAAAATGGATTCCATTTACCTTCTAAAGAGGAAATAGTATCTAGAATAGATGAAAAAACAAGAGCTATACTTTTATCTAACCCAGGAAACCCAACAGGTGTTGTTTATACTAATGAAGAAATCCAAATGATAGCTGATATAGCTAAAGAAAATAACTTATGGATAATAGCTGATGAAGTATATAGGGAATTTGTATACGATGGATTAGATTATACAAGCTTTGGCAATGTTAAAGAAATCGAAGATAGAGTTTTAATAATAGACTCTGTTTCTAAACGTTATAGTGCTTGTGGAGCTAGAATAGGTTCTATAGCTTCTAAAAACAAAGACCTTATGAAACAAATATTAAAATTATGTCAAGGTAGATTATGCGTTCCTACTTTAGAGCAAGTAGGTGCTGTAGAATTATATAAAACTCCAGTAAGCTATTTCAAAGAAGTTAATGAAGAATACAGAGGAAGAAGAGACGTATTATATAAAGGTTTAATGGAAATACCAGGTGTAATATGTGAAAAGCCAACTGGTGCATTCTATGTAGTTGCTAAATTACCAATCACAAACGCAGAAGATTTTGTTATATGGATGTTAAAAGAATTTAATTTAGATGGGGAAACTGTTATGATGTCTCCAGCTGAAGGATTCTATGCTACTAAAGGTCTAGGAAAAGATGAAGTAAGACTTGCTTACATATTAAATAAACAAGATTTAGCTAGATCTATGGAAATATTAAAAGCTGGCCTTGAAAAATATTTAGCTGAGGTTGAAGGTAAATAAAATTCTAGATGCTTAAGTTTATAATTGAATATTATAATAAAAAAGGCAGCCAAATTGGCTGCTTTTTTTAATTAAAATATATCTTTATTTTTTCCCATAATTTCTTGCATTTTAATTATAGAGTTCAAATACTCTCCTCTATCTTCTTCTGATAATTTACTTAGTTTCTCATCTAATCCATTTGTAAGTTTATCTATACATTCTGTAGCTACTTCATTTCCTTTTTCTGTTAAGTTTATTAGGTATTTTCTTCTGTCGTTTAAGTCTCTTTCACGTACTACATATCCCTTATCACTTAAATCATCTATCATACTTGTTAGGCTGCCTTTTTCTATATTTAGTTTAAGACATAACTCAGTCATACTCTTTGGCCCATTGTTCTTTATAAATATTAGTGCTCTTAATTGTGTTTTATTAACATTATAATTAGGACTATATAATTTTAAATAGTCTAAATATAAGGAAGAATATATCTCTGGCAGCGTTTTAGATACAAACGTTATTGTCTCATGTACTAGATTTTTCATTATATCACCTCTGAATTTTGATTATAAATTTTCTTATATTATATTTACGTATAACTTTATAATTTTCAAGGGGGAGTTTTCACCACAAAAATATTATTCCCAATGATATAGTTAAATAATGCAATTAACTTATTATATATTTTTACATATTATGATATAAATATTATAATAAAAATTAAAGGTGGTTATTGACATGAAAAATAGCAACAGAGGTATATTTTTTATGATTTTATCTGCACTTGCTTTTTCAACTATGGGTCTTATGGTTAGATTTACCGATAATATCCCTGTATTTGAAAAGGTATTTTTCAGAAATCTATTTAGCTTATTAATAGTTTTATTTATAGTACTTAAAAATAAGGCAAGCTTATTAGGAAAAAAAGAAAATCAACTTCTTTTAATGTCAAGAGCTCTATTAGGAGTAAGTGGTGTAATTTTATATTTTTATGCTATAGACCACATGCTTTTGGCTGATGCATCTATGTTAAATAAGCTTTCACCATTTTTTGTAACTTTATTTGCATATTTATTTTTAAAAGAAAAAATATCTTTTGTTCAAATACCAGGTCTTATTTTGGTATTTATAGGCTCACTATTAATTATTAAACCTCAATTCGATGTTTCTATGATACCTGCTCTTGCAGGATTTGCATCTGCATTATGTGCAGGATCAGCAGGGGTTTTAGTTAGGGTTTTGAATAAAAAAGAAGATTATTCAACTATAGTATTTTATTTTTCATTTATATCTGTTATTTTTGTAATTCCTTTTATGTTATTCGATTTTGTAAATCCTAATTTCCATCAACTACTAGGGCTTATTGGAACAGGTGTATTTGCAGCACTTTATCAATTATTTCTGACTTTAGCATACAAATACTCAAAAGCATCTGACTTAGCTATTTACGACTATTCTACAATAGTATTTTCAGGAATTTTAGGATTTATATTTTATTCTGAAGTACCAGATTTTTATAGTATTATGGGAGGTATTTTTATAATATGTTCTCCAATATTAGTTTATTTATATAAAAACAAAAAAACAAAAGAAGCCTAGGCAACCTAGGCTTCTTCCCTATTTAAATGAATCAAATATAGAATTCATTATATTTTGTATAAAATCAATTAGACTGTTAAAAAATCCTTGAGCTTGTTCAACGTCTACATTTCCTAATGTTTCTTCTATTTTAGAGCTTATATTTTGTAATTGACCTTGTAGTTGACCTAAGTCTAAATTTAAATTAGATATATTCTTCATTAACCCCATAATTTGAGCTATTTGATCTGGAGTTAAATTTATATTGTATTCATTAGATATATTTATTATTATTTGTTTTATTTCATCTTCTGATTTAGCACCTTGTTTTACAACTTCTTCTTTTATTTGATTTATTACTGCTGCTGCTTCGTCTTTACCTATATTTTGACCTAACTCACCTGTAACAACCAACTCTTCATTTGCTGTTTGTAGTGCTTCTTTGTCTATTTTTTCTCCAGTAGACTTTTCAAATCCTTTAACTATACCTGTAAGAGCTGCTGTTCCAGATACCTTAAATGGAGCTGAGGCTACCACCTTTGCATCTTCAACCCCTGCTGTAGCTAAGGCATTTGCTATCATACTCTCAGTAACCCATGTTAAATTACTAGTCTCTACATCAAGGCCACTTCCTTTAGAAAGCGGTTGAACATAAGAACTTGATATAGATTTTGTTCCTATTTGTTCTTCAGGTGCTACACCTTGTAGATATTGTCTTTCTTCGCTATTGCTTATTGTTAGTACTTGAGCATCCCCATCTTTAACTCCAAAGTAATTTAACATCTGATTTTTTTGATCTTCACTTAAATTAGCTCCAAGCGTAACTACGTTGTACGTATCTGCAAAAGCAGTTAATGATGAAAATGTTAATATAGAAGCTACACATAATGTACTTATAAATTTTTTTGTAAATTTCATAATTATCTCTCCTTACATTTTATAAAATAACATACATAGATTATATATGATATCACTAACTTATTCAATTACAGTTTTGTAATGTAATTTGTTATTAATGTTCATTAGATTTATATTATATAATAAAAACAAAAAATACACAAAAAAGGCCGCTCTATTTAGAACAGCCTTTTTATGTATTGTCTATGCTTCTACTTCAAATTGATCTTTTCCTACTCCACATAATGGGCATAACCATTCTTCTGGTACATTTTCCCAAGATGTTCCTTCAGCTACTCCATTGTCTGGATCTCCTAGCTCTGGATCATAAACATAACCACATACTACACATACATATTTTTCCATAATAATTACCTCCTTAATTATATTACTAATTATATTTTGTATCGTTATTTAGTTTATACCACTTTTTCTACATAGTAAACAGAAATTATAAATTTTTTTGGTACTTTATTCCTATTTAATAGTATACTAAGTGACACTTACTTAGTATGATACATTTTTATTAAATTTATAAATGTATTTTTAAATATAAAAAAGGGTTGTTGAATAATCAACAACCCTTTAGCTTATTATATTAAGCCGCTTTTTTCGCACTTTTTGTTTTCTTTTCATAATTGTTGTACATTACTACAGCAACTATTGAGAAGAATAATGGTCCAGCTATCATCCATATAGTAGATGATATATCACCTCTTGTAGCTGGTTCTATTATTGTAAAGAAGTTAGCAAACCCTACAGTCAATGTAACTATTACTGAAGCTATTAATGCACTGTTATAAGTTTTATAAACTTCAAATGGTTTTTCTATAGATTGATTCTTTTTGAATTTAGGGAATGCTCCTGATAAGAACATGTATGGTAATGTCATAGCAACGTTAGTCATTAATACTAACTTAGTGAAGAATGCAGCTGCTGCGTCTCCTCCAAATGCTACTAGTACCATCATAACTATAACAACTATACATTGAATCCACATAGCGTTTATAGGCATACCATCTTTTAATTCGCCCATTTTACCTGGCCATAATTCTTTTGGAGTACCTTCTATTAATTGCTTAAGCGGAGCATAAGCTAATGTGAAGAATGCACCACTTAATGCTAAGAACATTGATAAACCAACAAATCTAGCTACCCATGCTCCCATTGTTAATGAAACAGCTTCACTTAATCCAAAACCTTGTCCTAATTGATATCCTAAGTTTTGCATAACTACATATCCAACGTTACCCATGTGTACATTTTCTGAAGATAATATATCAGTCCAGTTAGTAAATATACCAACCATAAATATACCTACAGCATATCCTACAGATATTACTATAGCAGCTATTGTAACCCCTTTAGGGAATGTTTTTTCAGCATTTTCAGTTTGGTCAACTAATCCACCAACAACTTCTATACCGCCATAAGCGAATATAGCGAAAACTAAGAATGATAACATACTTATTGGTGTTTGATAAGCTGGGTTAGGAGCTTGTGTAAATGCTTGTGCAGAAGTTATTGGTTGAGCTAACTCTCCACCATTTGCTATTAATACAATTACCCCACCTACTATTAACACTATATTAAGTGCTGCAACTGCAGTACCACCTAGAGATGTTATTTTTGATATTTTTTCTAAACCTTTAGTAGCTGTAAATGTTACAAGAGTTATCCAAGCAACACCTATTATTCCTAAAGTTTGAGTTGAGCTTAATCCAAATAATGACCAAGTTGCAGTTGTATCTGTTCCAAATATTGCGTTTGATAAAGGTATCATCATTGCTGAACCTACGTTAACCATCCATATTATATAAGATGCATACCACATGAATGTTCCTATAAATGCGTATTTAGGTCCAACTGATTTTTCCATCCAAGAGTATATACCACCCTTTTCAGTTTTAAATGCTGCACCGTATTCTGACATCATAAATGCGTAAGGTATAAAGAATGCTAGTCCAGATATTATATACCATGGAATTGCAGCATATCCTGTTAAATAAAACGATCTTGGCATATTATTAAAACCAAATACAGATGTAAATATCATTAATATTAATGCCGTCATCGATAATTTCTTATTATTGCTTGTATTTGCAGACATCGTTTTTCCTCCTTGAATTTTTGTTAAATTTTTATCTCTCAACTCTGTTATTTATTATAATTCCTTTCTTTCTGTTTTGCAATACAATTTTTCGACATGAATTTTAATTTATTAACCCTTCAATTTGTCGAATTTTGTATTATTTTTATAACTTTATAAATATTCTTTCAAATAAAAAAAGAGCTACAAAATAGCTCCTTTTTGGGTATTATACTTTAGATATTACTTTATATATTAATTTTTTCTTTATACATTTAAATCTATTTTCATACCTATTTCACTTTTAAATGACTCTATCGATGGGTCGACATGTTCTACTATAAATTCTTCTACTTGCTCTGGTGCTCTACCTACAAAATTTATAGGATCCATTATAGACTCTATTTCTTCTTTGCTCATTTTAAATGACTCGTCATTTTTTATCATTTCTATTAAATTATTATTTTCACCTTCTTCTTTAACTCGTTTTGCAGCTTCCATGGAATAAACTCTTATTTTTTCATGTAGTTCTTGTCTATCTCCGCCTCTTTTTACTGCTTCCATTAATATTGTTTCTGTAGCCATAAAAGGAAGTTCTTCATTTATATGTTTATTTATCATATTCTTATAAACTACTAGTCCATCAGTTACGTTTATACCTATTTCAAGTATTGCATCTACAGCCATAAAAACCTGTGGAACTGCTAGCCTTTTATTAGCTGAATCATCTAAAGTTCTCTCTAACCACTGTGTAGCGTGAACTAATGCTGGGTTTAGACTTTCTGAAATAACAAATTTTGAAAGAGATGAAATTCTCTCACTTCTCATAGGATTTCTCTTATAAGCCATTGCTGATGATCCTATTTGATTTTTTTCAAAAGGTTCTTCTAATTCTTTTAAGCTTTGTAATAATCTTATATCATTAGTTATTTTATGCATACTTTGAGCTATAGAAGATAAAACTGCTAAAATTTGATAGTCAAGCTTTCTAGTGTATGTTTGTCCTGTTACAGCAAAGCTTTTATCAAATCCCATTTTCTTACATACAAGTTTATCTAATTCCCTTACCTTTTCATGGTCTCCTTCAAATAAGCTTAAGAAGCTAGCTTGAGTACCAGTTGTACCTTTAACCCCTCTTAGCTTAATATTTTCTATTCTGTAATTTAAATCTTCTAAATCTAATAATAAATCTTGTATCCAAAGACATGCTCTTTTCCCAACTGTAGTTAATTGTGCTGCTTGAAAATGTGTAAATCCTAAAGTTGGAATATCTTTATTTTTTAGTGCAAAGTCTTTTAAGTTACTTATTAAATTTGCTAATTTAATTCTTAAAAGCTTTAATCCTTCATTCATTTGTATTACGTCTGTATTATCTCCAACATAGGCACTAGTAGCACCTAAATGAATTATACCCTTAGCACTTGGCGCTTGTATGCCGTATGCCATTACATGAGACATAACATCATGTCTAACTTCTTTTTCTATTTTTCTAGCTTCATCAAAATTTATATTTTCAATGTTCGCCTTTAATTGTTCTATTTGTTCCTCAGTTATATTAAGTCCAAGTTCTTTTTCGGATTCAGCAAGAGCTACCCATAATCTTCTCCAAGAAGAAAATTTAAATTGGGGAGAAAAGATATAACTCATATCCTTGCTGCAGTATCTGTCTATTAATGGATTGCTGTATGTAGTGTATTTCGATTGTTCCATATGTCAAGCTCCTTCCTGTTTAAATACTTTCTTATTGTTTATAGATTTATTATACACAATATTACGAACTATAACAAGCTACTTTTTATTTATGTTCATATTATCTTCTTTTAATATATAATCTACAGCTTCACTATCTACAAAGTTCAATACGTACTTATATCTTATAGCATAATGCTTATCACTCCAGCCCAATTGTTTTTTAAGGTCTTCTTCTTCTGCACCTAACCTTAGGCTAATTGCGGCAAAAGAATGTCTAAAATCTTTAGCTGAATAATTACAAAGACCTGCTAAATCTAAAGCCTTTCTAACTATAATTCTCACATTTCTATCTGTTATAGAGTCACTTTTTTGTGTTGTGAAAACAAATTCATCAGTTGGCTTTATTTCTTCAGGAAGTCCAGAATAATTTCTATACTTTAAAATTAAATCCCAACAGTAAGGATGTATTTTTACTATTCTCTCTTTCCTTCCTTTTCCTAATTTACAATAAGCATTGTCATTTTCATCTAACATTAAATCTTCCCATTTTAGTTTTACCAATTCATTTAATAAACACCCTGTAGTTATTAAAAATACAATAATAAGCCTATCTCTTATATTCAGACTTGGCAATGTTTCTATTAGTTTGTTTATTTCTTGAACACTTAAAACGTCGTCTTTAGTTTTTATTCTAGTTACCTCTGGCTTTTCTACATTTCTAAATGGATTTATATCTATATATTCTTCTTTTTTTAGAAAATTATAAAAACTATGCAAATAACTATATATTTTTTCACAAGTAGATTTTGCATAAGTTTTTTTAATAGCTTCTATAAACTTCCGACAATCTTCACTAGTTACATCTATAAGTTCTTTTCCATCTAAAAACTCCTTAAACAACATTACCTTGCCTAAGTAATCATTTTTAGTATTTGGGCTTAATTTTCTAGAAAAAATTTTAAAAACTTCGTATTCATAGTCATTTAATACTTTTATAGTTCCCATAATTATCCCCCCGCTTCTATTTATTTAAATCATTTCCATTTTTTACAAATATTATTACCTTTAATGGTATTTAAGTTTATTATTGATTATATATATTAATATTGGTATACTTTAATTTGTTATATATTGCTAAGATTGGAGGTAACAATGTTGATAGAATTTTTAAAAGCGCTTATACTTGGTACTGTAGAAGGAATTACTGAATGGTTACCAGTAAGTAGCACAGGCCATCTTATATTAGTAGGTGAATGGATTAAGTTTAATTTTTCTCAGACGTTTATTAATACATTCAACGTAGTTATACAACTTGGTGCAATACTTGCAGTAGTTGTTATTTACTTTAAAAAATTAAATCCTTTCGACCCTAAAAAAACTAACAAACAAAAAAGAGATACTATAGACCTTTGGGTTAAGGTTGTAATTGCAGTTATTCCATCTGCTGTATTAGGGTTTTTATTTGACGATGTAATTGAAGCTAAGTTCTTCAACCCTGTAACAGTATCTATAATGCTTATATTATACGGTATAGTAATGATACTTTTAGAGAGAAGAAAGAAAAAACCTAGAATAAAAGATTTTTCTCAACTAAGTTATATGAGTGCAATAGGTATAGGTTTATTTCAGTGTTTAGCAATGATTCCAGGTACATCTAGATCAGCTGCCACTATAATTGGTGGAGTATATCTAGGAGCGTCAAGATTTATTGCTGCTGAATTTTCATTTTTCCTAGCTATACCTACAATGCTTGGTGCTAGCGCACTAAAACTAGTTAAAGATGGTGCTTCATTTAGCTCTTATGAATGGTCAATTTTAGGTTTTGGGTCTTTAATGGCATTTATAGTATCAATACTTGCTATAAAATTCCTTGTGAGTTATATACAAAAACATGACTTCAAAGTATTTGGTTATTATAGAATAATACTTGGAGTAATAGTACTTGGTTATTTCTACATGACTGGTGGATTATTCTAAAAAAGAAGCACTGTATAGTGCTTCTTTTATTTTTGCTCTCTAGAATCCATAAGTAGTTTTATTATATCACTTGAGTCTTCATTAAATGTAGTAACTATAGTCAAATAATCTGTAGCTGCATTTATTCCTAAATACACCTTATTTAAATCTCCTACAAAGTCATTTATTTGATAATCTTGTTTAGTGTCGACAATCATATGGTTATATAACATCTCAAGTTCACAAAGTATAACGGCTTTGTATTCAAGATTGTTTATAGTGTATATGTTAGATATTGTAACTCCACTTTTATAAGATAAATTTGTAATGTCCTCATCTGCACATACATAAGGTATTTTACTTTCTTCTAAGTTTTTTCTAAGCATATACTGAAAGTATATAGTTTTTCCATTTTTAAGCTTCTTTTTATTATATGGATAAACTATAGCTATATCTGAATATTTTAGCCCCTTTTTATTTATAAAGTATTCTATTTCCCACACTATAGAGCTTATTTGTTCTTCTAAATTAGATACTTTCAATACATCTACATTCTTATTTATACTTCTAAGAGGAATAGATGGTATAAAATAATCATCTGCAAAATCTGATTTTAATGATTTTATATACTCACAAGCATTTTTACCAAAATTATTTGTAAACTTAACTATCTCTTTTGTTTGCTTATAGTTATTTTGCAAATAAATAGTCTCATTAAATTCAATATTATCCCATGGATTTTTGTATATATTTACAAAATTAGATATATTTTTAGATTTACATGAGAATATATTAAATACGAATTTAGATTTGTATAAGAATTCTCTTATAAAATCTATTTCCTCATAAGTAAAACTTTCTGCTTCGTCTACGAATATACCTTTAAACATATTTTTATTTTTTATGCTATTTTTAGCTTGCAGTAAAATATTTTTAACAGCCTTTTCATAGTTTTCTTTTAACTTAGAATAATCAACTACTAAATCATATTGTTTTGCCAGTTTGAACAAGAACGATTTAAAAGTATGAACCTCTAGATTTTTATTGTTTGGTAACAATATACTTAACATTTCTCCTAGCTCATTCGATAACTGTTTGCTATGTGTAAATACTATAAATTTGTGATGCGGATATATACGAGCTAGCTTTATGGCTCTTGATAACATAATAGTAGTTTTCGAAGACCCAGAAGGCCCTATAACTAAGGTATTACTGTATTTTATAGAGTCTATATCTTTTATTTGTTCTTCGTTTAAAAACACACTTGTATAGTTATAAAAATCTCCAGAAAAAGATATTTTTTTAAAATCTTTATTAAAGTATATATCTTCTCTATTTTTTATAGTATAGTACTCTGGACATGCTTGTAACATAAACAAGTTCAAAGTTACATCATCATTTTTCTCTTTTAAATAGCAATTTAATTTTTCTTCATTCTCTTTTAATTCATCTAATTTAGATTTATCTATTATATTATAATCCACAAAGTTGTCAAATCCACATTTATCTTCTACTGTTACGTATGGCATTACGAAAACATAGTTGTAATTTATATTGTTTGAAGCTTTTTCCATTTTCGATTTTAGAAGTTGATGCTCTTCGTTCATAACTTCTAATAACTCTTCATCCATTATTGAGTATATTTCTTCAGTAGTATCCATAAATTTAATAAAAAGTACACGTCCATCTTTTATATACAGAAGATCTGTATTTACCCCTTTAAATGGAGTAACCTTTGGAATTATTTTCCCATCCAATTTAAATATGTTATAAAACCCTTTTTCACTTTCTTTTATCTTAAGAGCATCTAGTTCAGAATCTATTTGTCTGTATAGGCTCAATTTTACATTCCCCCTTATTTTATATAATTATATCATTTTTATCGGGGTTTTTCTATATTTTGACATATTTGATAACTTAATATTCATAAAAAACAAAAAAAATCGTTTCACTGTGTCGCCAACAACCTTCAGAAGTAGGTCTATTACTCAAGTTTATGGTAATGAAATTATAATTTTCTTAAATAAAAAAGAAGAGGTTAAATACCTCTTCTTTTTCTTTGCCTTTGGTATACTAAACTCTCCAGACCATTCGAAGTGTTCTGGCTCGTAGAAACCATTTTTAAATTCTCCCCCCCAGGTAAGCCCTAATGATTTGGCTATAATACCCATTTTATTCAATATATCTTCTCTATCTTTAGTAGTATTTCCATCTATTACCGGGAGGGCATCAAAGGCTAATCCATAATTATGATGAGAATACCCTCCTTTTATATTTGTTGTTATAGCCCCTGGAATTGACCTTCCTAGACTATATAATTCCTCTTGTTCATCTATAGTTCTATAAGTAGATATAATTTTTACTTCTATATTTTCATTAATACATTCTTGTAAAAATAATTTAGCTAAATGTTTTACATACGGATGAAGTGTATTTAACTCAGATGTCATTTCTATCCCCCATTATATTAATAACATTTTAATAAATATGCTAATTAGCATACTTACTATATATTATGTATTTTAAAAGAAAAGTTTACACAATAAGAAACCTTTGCTATACATAGCAAAGGTTTCTTATAATTATTTAATTAAACTTTGATATTATTTTTTCTTTTATAGACTTAATCATATCTTTTATCTCGTTTATATTTAATATAAATGCCATTAAAATGTATATTAATGTGCCTATTATGACTGAAGCTATACATAAGACTATTAAATTCAATCCCAGCAAATATCCTTTACTTAAAAACAAATTCATAAAAATTCCCATTATAAAAGAAGCTATCTGTACTTTTATAAAGTTCTTTATTGTATTTTTCATTCCAAGCTTACCTATTTTTTTTCTAAGTGATAATCCCAGTAATAAAGCTGCTATTATACCTGCTATAGATGTAGATAAGGCTAACCCCCCTATACCCATAACCTTAACTAACATCAATGAAAGTACAATATTAAATAAAACTGATATAGCGGCGTTTTTTACTGGTGTCTTAGTATCTTGTAATGAATAAAAAGTTCTCGATAATACATCTCTTACTCCATAAGCTACCATACCTA
Organism: Sporacetigenium sp. TC11; assembly: GCF_058146105.1. NCBI lineage: Bacteria > Bacillati > Bacillota > Clostridia > Peptostreptococcales > Tepidibacteraceae > Sporacetigenium > Sporacetigenium sp. TC11. Next base: position 43,509 of record NZ_JBYVNY010000011.1, read on the forward strand.
TAGAATAATAAAATAATGCTATAGATGTAAGATAAGTATCATGAGAGTTAAATGAACCCTTTTCAAACAAAACCTTTACTATTGGAGTTGCCAAAACCATTGTCATAAATGTTATAGGTATCATAAATACTACAACTAGATTTACAGATTTTATAACATACCTTTTAAACATCTCCATATTATTTTCACTAGACAATCTAGATAATATAGGATATAGCACAGTAGACAACGACATAACTATTATCCCTGTAGCAAATACATTTAACTTTGATGCATAGTTTAGAGCAGTTATTGCACCTACCTCAATGGTAGATGCCAATGACCTATTAATCATTGTATTTATTTGATCTACATAAGATCCGATAAATACTGGAATTACTAAATATAAAAGTTTATGTATATTTTTATCCCCTAAATTTATGTGTAATTTATATTTATATCCATCATTTTTTACAAATACAAATTGAAAAATCATTTGTGCAATATATGCAAATAAGGTTATATATACCATTGTATAAGCATTACTATTAGCCCCTATTATTATTGCAATTATACATATAATATTAAAAGGTATGGTAGATGCTGCAGATATGTAAAATTTATTATTAGCTTGTAAATAAGCTGACTGTATTGAGTTTATTGCTAAAAATAGCATCGCTGGCATAAGTATTTTAGAAAAATCTACAGTTAAATCTAAAATATCTCCATTAAATCCTACAGCAAATAATTTAACTATATAAGGTGTAAATGTAAACCCTATTGCTATTAAAATTAAACTACATAAAACAACAATGCTATATACATTATCTGTAAATTTATAAACTCCACTTTTGCCTTCTTTTTCTTTAACACTATAAAACATAGGAATATATGTTGTCGCAAGTGATGCGCTGACTCCAGCAAATATTACAACAGGAATATTAAGGGCAGTTAGGTAAGCATCAGTTACATGACTTGCTCCAAAATTTGAAGCTAAAATTATCTCTCGTACAAATCCTAATACTTTAGAGATTAAAGTTATTACCATAAAAATAAAAGCAGATTTTTTAAAACTGGGCATAGTGCACCTCATCTCTAAATTTCATAATATATTTATTATATAATAAAACAAGAATAATAAAAAGAAGCTAAAAATTAGCTTCTTTTTATTTATTGTATGCGGTTATGACTAGCAAACATTTTAAAATATTTATCCATCCAGTTACTCATTTCTCTTCTTACTTGATGTCTTTTTACTTCATCAAATTGAGCATCTTGTATTCCATATGAGTGGTTCATAAACTCTGTATTTGGAGGATAAGTTAAGAACTCCCCATTATTATTTTCAAAACCTATAGACATTATATCATAAACATATTCTTCGTTATCTTCACTTTTATTTATATTTGTAACTACTCCATATTCTGTTCTTTCAGGTCTTGTTATTTTAACATATTGATTTTGAGCTAATTGTTTTAACATAGTTATCTCCTTTCTTTTTCTTATAAAGTTACTAACTATATTATTACCATTTTTCATTATTCTTATATGAATACAATTTTTGGAATTTTTTGTAAAGTTTGTTTCGCTCATGTCGCCAACGACCAAAAACCAGGTCCGTTGCTCAAAAAACAAAAAAGAGTGGTGAAATCACCACTCTTTCAATTATTTAGCATATTCTATTGCTCTAGTTTCTCTTATTATACTTACTTTTATTTGTCCTGGATATTCTAATTCATCTTCTATTTTCTTTGTCATATCTCTAGCTAATAAATGTAAATCTTCATCTCCTACATTTTCAGGTTTAACCATTATTCTGATTTCTCTACCTGCTTGTATAGCAAAAGATTTATCTACGCCTTCATATGAGTTAGCTATTTCTTCAAGCTTTTCTAGTCTCTTAATATAAGATTCTAAAGTTTCTCTTCTAGCTCCAGGTCTTGCAGCTGACACAGCATCTGCAGCAGTAACTAAAACAGCTTCAACTGTTTGTGGCTCATGATCTCCATGATGAGTTGACATCGCATGTATAACATCTTTAGACTCCTTGTATCTTCTAAGTAAGTCCATACCGATTTCAACATGTGTACCTTCCATCTCGTGGTCCACTGCTTTACCTATATCATGAACTAATCCGGCTCTCTTAGCTAATTTAACATCTGCTCCTATTTCAGCAGCCATTATACCAGCTAAATGAGAAACTTCTATAGAGTGTTTAAGGACATTTTGCCCATAACTAGTTCTATATCTAAGTCTTCCAAGAAGCTTTACAAGTTCAGGATGTAAACCGTGTACTCCTGTTTCAAATGTAGCTTCTTCGCCGTACTCTTTAATAGTATTATCAACTTCTTTTTTAGCCTTTTCAACCATTTCTTCTATTCTAGCTGGATGTATTCTACCATCTGAAATAAGTTTTTCAAGAGCTATTCTTGCTATCTCTCTTCTTATAGGATCAAATCCAGAAAGTATTACTGCTTCTGGAGTATCATCTATTATTAAATCAATACCCGTCAATGTTTCTAGAGTTCTTATATTTCTACCTTCTCTACCTATGATTCTACCCTTCATTTCGTCATTAGGTAGGTTGACAACAGTAACAGTAGTTTCTGCTACGTGGTCAGCAGAACATTTTTGTATAGCATATCCTATTATTTCTCTAGCTTTCTTTTCAGCTTCTTCTTTAGCCTTTGTTTCTGTTTCTTTTATCATAATAGACATTTCATGTCTAACTTCTCTTTCAGCATTAGATAAGATGATTTCTTTTGCTCGTTCTGAGCCTATACCCGATATGCTTTCCAGTTTTTCTATTTGTTGGGCTTTTATGACTTCTACTTCTTGTTCTTTGAGTTCTACAACTTTTAACTTTTCGTTTAAATTACCTTCTTTAGATTCTAAAGATTGTAACTTTCTGTCTAATACTTCTTCTTTTTGAATTAATCTCTTTTCATATTTTTGAAGTTCGTTTCTTCTTTCTTTACTTTCTTTTTCTACTTCATTTCTATATCTATGAGATTCTTCTTTAGCTTCTAGTAACTTTTCTTTTTTTGCTGTTTCTGCATCTCTATTGGCTTTATCTACTATGTCTTTAGCCATTTGTTCTGCTTGTCCTATCTTAGCTTCAGACATATTTTTTCTTATAAAATAGCCTAATAAAATCCCTATCCCTGCCCCTAATATGGCAGCTATTATATATCCTCCTATGACTTCCACCTCCTCTTTTTGTTAATATATATATATCTTTGTCTATTTATAGAATTTAATTAGACACGAAGGCATAAAACTCCTTGTTTAATTGTATAATTTTTTCTAAAATGTGTCAAGGCAATAGGAGGTGTTATGTCATTTATTCGCCTAAATCTTCCAATACGTCTTCAACATCGTCTACAGAATCATCTAATTTATAGTATGCCCTTACTTTTGTTTCTATTTCATTTACTAAATCAATATTATCTTGTAGGAATTTTTTTACATTTTCTCTACCTTGTCCTAGTTTTATCTCATTATAGTTATACCAAGACCCGGATTTCTTTACTACGTCTATTTCAGCAGCTATATCTAATAAGTCTCCTATTTTAGATATACCTTCTCCATACATTATGTCGAATTCACATTGTTTAAACGGAGGAGCAACCTTATTTTTAACTACCTTAACTCTAGTTCTACTTCCTAAAATTTTGTCACCTTGTTTTATTGTATCAACTTTTCTAACATCAAGTCTTACTGATGCGTAGAACTTAAGTGCTCTACCACCTGTTGTAGTTTCTGGATTACCAAACATAACTCCAATTTTTTCTCTTAATTGGTTTATAAATATTGCAACACAATTTGATTTTTTTATAGAACCTGTTAATTTTCTTAAAGCTTGGGACATAAGTCTTGCTTGTAATCCCATGTGCGAATCTCCCATTTCTCCTTCTATTTCAGCTTTTGGAACTAATGCTGCAACAGAGTCTACAACTATAATATCTATAGCTCCACTTCTTATAAGCGCTTCAGCTATTTCAAGAGCTTGTTCTCCTGTATCTGGTTGAGATATTATTAAGTTATCTATATCAACTCCTAAAGCCTTAGCATATATAGGATCTAGAGCATGTTCTGCATCTATAAATGCAGCTATTCCACCTTGTTTTTGAGCTTCAGCTACAGTGTGAAGTGCAACTGTTGTTTTACCAGAAGATTCGGGTCCGTATACTTCTATTATTCTTCCCTTTGGCATTCCACCTATACCTATAGCTATATCAAGTCCTATTGACCCTGTTGGTACAACATCTATTGTCATTTTAGATGCTTCTCCAAGCTTCATTATAGATCCTTTACCAAAATCCTTTTCTATCTGATTTAGTGCCGCACCAAGTGCTTTTAATTTTTCTTCATTATTATTTGTTGCCATTTAATTTACCACCTTTCATCTATACACAATATTTATTGTAAAATCCTACCACAAACATTTGTTCTATATAATAATTATATATTATAAATAAGCACCTAGTCAATGGCCAATACCACTTTATATTATGAAACTATATTTATATTTTTAATCAAAAATAGTAATAAAAAAATACTGGATTTAATCCAGTATTTTTTATTTGCTATTCATAAATATTTGCTTGTTGTTATTTAAATACTCTATTCCTGAAGTTAATGCAAGCACAACTGATATTCCAATTAATATATCTCCAAATATTATAATAGATACCATATTAAACTCTAATCCAAATAATAAAACTATTATACCTACCATTTGACTTATAGTTTTTAGTTTTCCACCCTTACCTGCTGCTATTACCTTTCCGTCTGCTGCTGCTATAGCCCTTAAGATGCTTACAGTAAGCTCTCTTGATACTACTATTACAATAGATACTATAGCTACCCAACTTGGAATAAGCATTAAATCATTAAATGGAACTAAACATATTAAAGCCGATATAACTAATAACTTATCTGCAAGCGGATCCATAAACTTCCCAAAGTCAGTTATTAAATTATATTTTCTAGCAATGTGTCCATCCAATGCATCAGTTGATGAAGCTATTATAAATATTATATTAGATATTAAGAAGTGATTTGGCAAATCTGTCCATAACATAGTTAACATAAGGACAGGAACCAAAATCATCCTAAATGTAGTTAGTTTATTTGGCAAATTCATCCAAAACATCCCCCATCAAATCGTATTCCAAAGCACTACTTATTTTTACATTTACAAAATCCCCAACATTTAATTCTGTTTTGCTCTTAACGTATACTACCCCATCTATTTCATAAGCGTCAAATTGTGTTCTGCCTATATATACATTATCTTCTACTTTTTCTTCTATTAAAACTTCATATACTTTTTCTACTTTTTCTTCTTGTAGTTTTGAAGAAATACCTTGTTGAGTCATCATTAGCGATTCTCTTCTTTGCTCTTTTATTTCTTGATCTATGTGATCTGGTAATTTATCAGCCCCTGTATCTTCTTCCCTTGAGTAGGTAAATACACCAAGCCTATCAAATTTAACATCTTTTATAAATTCATTTAATTCTTCAAATTCTTCTACAGTTTCTCCCGGGAACCCTACTATTAATGAAGTTCTAAGAGTTGCATTAGGTATATTATTTCTTATTAAATTTATCTTTTCTAATATTGTTTCTTTAGTAGTCTTTCTATTCATTAATTTTAATATCCTATTGTTACAATGTTGAATAGGAATATCAAAATAGCTACATATCTTATCATTTTCTTTTATAACCTTTACTAACTCTTCAGTTATTGACTCGGGATATGAATACATAACTCTTATCCATTTAAATCCACTTATTTTTGCTAATTCTTCTAATAACTTAGGTAATTTTTCTTCATTGTATATATCAAGACCGTATTTAGTTGTATCTTGTGCTATTACTATTAGTTCTTTAACTCCACTATCTGCTAAAGATTTTGCTTCTTTTAATATATCGTCAATATTTCTACTTCTATATCTACCTCTTAGTTTAGGAATTATACAGTACGTACAGTGATTGTCGCAACCTTCTGCTATTTTTAAGTAAGCCATATGACTTGGAGTTGATATATATCTTGGAAGCTCTTCATTAAATACAAATTCTATATCATCAAGTTTTGTTATAACTTGCTTATCCTCTAAAAGTTCAGCCATTATCTCATCTATATTTTGATAACTTCCTGTCCCTACTATAGCATCTATTTCTGGTATTTCGTTTTTTAATTCATCTGAATATCTTTGTGCAAGACATCCAGTTACTACTAATACCTTTAAGTTACCATTTTCTTTATACTGAGCAAGTTCAAGTATTGTTTGTATAGACTCTTGCTTAGCTGATTCTATAAATCCACAAGTATTTACTAGTATTATATCTGCTTCAGCAAAATCTCCAACTAATCTATACCCCTTTTTATTTAATATACCTAGCATTATCTCTGCATCTACTAAGTTTTTTGAACATCCCAATGACTCTAGTGCTATTTTTAACATATTTGTTCTCCTCTCATTGCGTCCTTAGTAAAATTAATTACCTTTTGTAGCGCTTTATTTATATCGTCAGCGTTTATAATCATATCGTAAGTATATTGTTTTACCGAATGATTATATAAAGGGTCATAATAATCAACTAGATATTCTTCTATAACCTCTTCATATTTTCCATTATTAAACATTTCTATTAGTTTATCTATTTTTTCATGTCCAAGTCTTTTTCTAAATCTATTAATACAATCTACAAGTTCTTTTTTATCTTTATGCTCAGAATACACATAGTCTTTAGTAAGTCTATCTACTCTAGTTTTTGTGCTACACTCTAGAAGTAAATGAATGCTATCTTGAGTCATAGAGTTGTATATTGGTAGTGGGACTGATACATGACCAACTCTTTTACTTTCACTTTCTATAAATATATAGTTTGACTTTGAATAATATAACTTTTCAAATATCTTTGTCTCAAATTCCTTTTGGGTAGGAGGTTTCTTATCAAATGTTATATATCCAAATACTGATCCACTATTACTTGCCATATCTTCTAAGTCTACTATATCTAGTCTTTCTTTTTCTAGTAGTTTTAACATATCTGTTTTTCCAACACCTGTTAGACCATGAAGAACTATGAATTTTTTTTCATTCATTACTGTGTCTAAATAGTTTATTACAAAATTTCTATATGATTTATATCCGCCTTCTAGCTGATATATATTTAGACCAAGAGAATCAAAAAAACTTACTAAGCTTTTGCTTCTCATTCCGCCTCTAGCGCAGTATATAACTATATTTTTATATTTGTTAGACAAACCCTCTATAGTAGAATACATATACTTTAATTTGTAACCTACATAGTCAAATCCTTTATTTATAGCTTGTACTTTTCCTTGTTGTTTATATATTGTACCTATATCAGCATGTTCTTCATTATTTAATATAGGTAAATTTATGGAATCTATTATATGATCTTCTTCATACTCCTTAGGAGTTCTAGCGTCTATAAAAATTACATCTTCTAAATTTAATGCATCTTTAATACTTATTGTTCTCAAATCTACTCACCTGCCGAATTTTGACTTTGAAATTCTTCTTTACTTACAAGTACCTTTCTAGGTTTGCTCCCTTCACTAGGTCCTATTATACCTCTTTCTTCTATAGAATCTATAAGTCTAGCAGCTCTATTAAATCCTACTCTAAATTTTCTTTGAAGCATAGATGCTGAGGCTTGACCGCTTTCAACTATAAATTCTATAGCTTCACTTAATAATTCATCATTGTCTTCGGATTCAGTGCTTATCGGCTTAGTGATACTTTCTAATATATCTTCTTGATAATTAACTTCTTCTTCCCTACATTGATCTTTAACAAAGTCTACAACACTTTCTATTTCATGTTCTGATATAAATGCTCCTTGAAGTCTCACAGGTTTTGACGCTCCAAGTGGATAGAATAACATATCTCCTTTACCAAGTAACTTCTCAGCCCCACCCATATCAAGTATAGTTCTAGAATCAGTTTGAGATGATACAGCAAATGCTATTCTAGACGGTATATTAGCTTTTATAACACCTGTTATAACGTCAACAGATGGTCTTTGTGTAGCTACAATTAAATGCATACCAGCAGCCCTTGCCATTTGAGCAAGTCTACATATAGCATCTTCTACTTCACTTGCTCCTACCATCATAAGGTCAGCTAACTCGTCTATTATAATAACTATTTTAGGAAGTTTTTCTTCCATCTTTTCATTATAACTAGATATATCCTTAACTGTATTTTCAGCAAACAACTTATATCTTCTGTTCATTTCAGTTACAGCCCAGTTAAGAGCATAAGAAGCTTTTTTTGGATCTGTAACTACAGGTATAAGTAAATGTGGTATTCCATTGTAATTTGCAAGTTCAACTACTTTAGGATCTATCATTAAAAATTTAACTTCATCTGGATTTGATTTATATAAAATACTATTTATAAGGGTATTTACACATACACTTTTACCAGAGCCTGTAGACCCTGCTATAAGTAAGTGAGGCATTTTCCCTATATCACCAATTATCGGCTTTCCTGCTATATCTTTTCCTAGAGCCATAGCCAAAGTCGAATCAAATTTTTTGAATTCTTCACTTTCAAATACGTCTCTAGCTGAAACCATTTGTGCTTCTTCATTTGGAACTTCTATTCCTATAGCAGATTTACCAGGAATTGGAGCTTCAATTCTTATACTTTTTGCAGCAAGACTTAGAGCTATATCATCTGTTAAATTTACTATTTTACTTACCTTAACCCCAGGACTTGGTTGTATTTCATATCTAGTTATAGTAGGCCCTATAGTAACTTGATTTACAGTAGCCTCTACTCCAAAATCTAATAAGGTCTTTTCAAGCAATGATGCATTTTTTAGTACCTTCTTCTTATTTTTATCATCTGATTTACTGTCTACTTTATTTAATAAATCTATAGTAGGCTTTTTATAATTTTCATATTTAGTTTGTACGTTTATATCCATTGAACTATTATTTGTGTCTAGTATTTTCAATTGTTTCTCTTTTGGTTTTTCTTCTTTTTTATATTCCTTAATATCATCATCTTTAAGGCTAGACAGTTCTGGCATACTGCTAGTTCCTTCTAGTATTTCTAAGTAGTCATCTTCTGCTTTATTAAATCCAACTATTTTTATAGTTTTTTCACCTTCAAATTCCTTAGAATCTTCTTCTTCATCTTTTTTAAATAAATTAGAAAGTAATCCTTCCTTCTTTTTAGGTTCATCTTCATCAGTTTCTACAGTCATCATATCTATCATAGACTCTTTTAATCCTAGTAACTTTTCTTTTAAAGAAGCTCCTTGACTAGCTTTTATATTTTTCTTTGATTTTGGTTTTGATGACTTTGATGATTTTGCTGAGTTAAACGTTCTAATAATATCTTTTAATGATATATTAAATGTAAACATCAGCATTATAGTTAATGCAAATATGCTCATAAGCCAAGCACCCGTTACACCAAACATTTTAACTATATAATAAGTTATTATAGTTGAAAATATACCGCTACCTTCTCCTTCTACAGACATGTTAAATATTCCTTTTAACATATCAGATTTAAATGGACTATCTATAGGTAAATACTCTGTATTAAACAATCCATAAAATAGTAATATGAAAAATCCAATGGCATAATAAAGTTTTGTACTTTTTATTTTGTATATATATTCATTTTTATCAAAGAAGTTTAAAATCCCAACGAGTATTATTATATAAGGTATAATCATAGATAATTTACCGAAGAACCCCATAAATGTAGCTTGTATAAAAGTACCAAGTATACCCATAGATTTAGAATTTAGACTATATAAAAAGAATATTCCTACAAATATTGTTATTAAATTTCTATACTCATCTCTAAAAGTTTTATCTTGATAGCGGGCTTTTTTATCTATATTTTGTTCTTCAAATTTATCTTTTTTCTTTCTCCCTCTAGCCAAATAAATCACCTCTTTATATTTTTTCACACAAAAAGTGTTAATGTACAAGACACTAACACTTTAATATACCAACTAATTATAACATATTATTATATATATTAACAATTTATTTATTATTATCACCTTCGTTTTGTTCCTTTTTGTTATCATCTTCTTCTATTAATTTATTCAAATAAGCTATTGCTTCTTTTAATCCACCTACTTCATCTATAAGACCATTTTCTACTGCTTCTTTCCCTATTAATATGCTACCTACATCACTTACTAAATCCTCTTTGGAGTTCATAAGTTTTTCAAATTCATCTCTACCTATTTTTGATGTTCTAGTTACAAATTGTATTATTCTTTCTTGCATTTTTTTGAAGTATGCAAATGTTTCATTAGTCCCTATAACTAGTCCATTCATTCTTATAGGATGTATAGTCATAGTAGCTGTAGGTACTATGAATGAGTAATCTCCGGCAGTAGCTAATGGAACACCTATACTATGACTTCCTCCTAATACTAATGTAACAGTTTTTTTGGATAAACTGTTTATAAGTTCTGCCATAGCAAGACCAGCTTCAACATCTCCACCTACAGTGTTAAGTATTATAATAACGCCTTTTACATTGGAGTTTTCTTCTATTTCATATAATAGAGGTATTATGTGCTCATATTTTGTAACTTTCTTTTGTGGACTACCTACAAAATGTCCTTCTATTTCACCTATAACAGTAATACATTGTATTTCTTTTATAGCTGGCATACCTACTGGAGGCATCCCCAGTTCTTTAATATTGTCAATTCTTCTATTATCATCAGTGTATTCTTCTTTTTCATTATTATTAGACTCATTCTTTAAATTATCATTATTATTGTCATTTACAAATCTGTTTATTATCTCATTGCCACATTCATCATTGTTATTATTTTTATTGTTATTGTTTTCATTGTTATGTAACATAGATTTATCCTCCTGTTATTTTTTCTAAATAAAACTCTTTTTAGTTTCTCCAATAAATTAAATTTTTAATATAATTCTTAAAAATTTTATATTTTAAAATAAAAAAGAGAGCTTTGCGCTCTCTTATTTCTTCATATTATATCCTATAACTGCAGCTCCTAATGCACCTATTATTTGTGTATCATCTGATGTATATATTTCTGTTTTCAAATTATTTTTTAACATATCTATTAATAATTTGCTTTTTGCAACGCCTCCAGTAAATGCAACTTCATCTAATACATCTGCCTTTTGTAACATAGATGATGCTCTATTAGCTATTGACTGAAGTATACCTGCTGCTATACATTCCTTAGACGTATCTTGTGCTAATAAACTCACTACTTCTGATTCTGCAAATACTGTACACATACTTGAAATAGTTTCAGGTATAGCATCACTTGATAATTCATCTATGTTTTCAACATCAGATCCAAGCAGACTACACATTACTTGTAGAAATCTTCCTGTACCTGCTGCACACTTATCATTCATTATAAAGTTTGATACATTTCCATTATCATCTAAACTAATAACCTTACTGTCTTGTCCACCAATATCTAATATAGTTCTTACATTTGAGTTAAGAAAGTGTACTCCCTTTGCATGGCAAGTTATTTCCGTTATAGTCTTATCTACAAAATCCATAGATACTCTACCGTACCCAGTACCTACTATCTTTTTTATATCTTCTCTTTTAATATCAGTATCTTCAATTAATATATTATATACTTCTTTTGATGCATATTTTGGACTCCAACCAGTAGGAATTACAACCTTTTTAAGTATTTTTTTTCCATCAAATAATACGCCTTTAGTTGCAACAGAACCCGAATCAATTCCTATACTATACATAACCTACCCCCAAATCATAAAGTTTATATAATTAATATAACATTTAATCTATGATTATTTTAATTATCAATGTAATATTATAATCGTTTTTATCTATATAACACTATCTATCTATAGATATTTTAAATAATAAAAAATTCGCTTTGCTCATGTCGCCAACGACCTTGAGAATCAGGTTCGTTGCTCAAATTTATATGTTGGAAATTATAATTTCCTTGTAATTAAAAAGGTGATGTCTAAGACACCACCTTTTATAATTTAAATCCTTGATGTAATAAATGAATAGAATTTATCATATCTTCTTCTTTAACTAAACACGATATAGTCATGCTTGAGTCTGAAGTTTGAAGCAACTGTACGTTTCCTTTTGATAGTGCTCTAACTATTTTAGCCATAACACCTGGTATTCCAGTTATTTTAGCCCCTATTAACGTTACCTTAGCACAGTTTTCTAGTGCTTCATATTCAACACCATATTTATTTAGTATTTTTTCTAAAGACTTAAATTTATCATGTTCTATGACAAATGCCTTTTCAGATACAAAGAAGTTTATCATATCTATACTTATCTCATTATTTTCTATTTCATTTAGTATATCGGTAAATACATCTTCTCTACAATTTTTTATTCTTATTTGAGTAACTCCAGACTTATGAGCAACAGCAGTCATTAAGTTATTATTTTCTCCAACAGGACCTAATACTTCAAACTTAGGACTTATACCGCTTATACTTGTTCCTTCATAATCAGGATTTAGTGTATTTTTTATTTTAAGAGTTATATTTCCGCTTTTTGCTATTTCAACAGCACGAGGATGTATAACCTTAGCTCCTTTATCTGCCATTTGGAATATTTCATCATAATTTATATGATTTAATACTTTAGCATCTGGTTCAACTCTTGGATCTGCAGTCATTATACCATCAACATCTGTATATATTTCTACAACCTTACATTCTAAGGCCTTACCTATAGCAACTGCTGATGTGTCACTACCTCCACGTCCTAAAGTAGTTATTTCTCCGTCTTCTGTTGCTCCTTGAAATCCTGCTATAACTACTACCTTTCCAGTTGATATCTCTTTATTTATTCTCTCAGGTTTTATATCTACTATTCTAGAATCTCCAAATCTTCCATTTGTCAATATACCTGCTTGTGGTCCACTTAAAAACACAGCATCTATACCCTTACCTTTTAGTAGATGAACAAGTATAGTTCCACTTATTATCTCTCCACAAGACATAATTAAATCTAACTCTCTAGATGATAATTCTTCATTTGCCTTCTTGCACAAGTCTATTAAAGTATCAGTAGCATATGGAGCTCCCTTTCTACCCATGGCAGATACTACTATAACCAAATCATAGCCTTCTTCTTTATATTTTTTTACTATATTACATGCTTCATTCATTCTTTCATATGATTCAACTGAGGTACCCCCAAATTTTTGCACAAGAACGTTCATCTTTACTCCTCCTAATACATTCCATCATATTCGATTATTATCATGTCATTTCCTATTTTTTTCACATTCCTCCAAGGAACTTCTAACATTGCCTTATCTTTCTTGAAGTTAAATAAACCTTTTTCTTTTGGTATTAGTAAAGCTAATATTTTCCCTGTTGCTTCATCAACTATTAGGTCACAGTCTCCAACTACCCCTAATCTTTCCCCTGTAACTAAATTTACTATTTCCTTCCCAGCTATTTCAGATAAATTCATATTAATCCCCCCACAAATTTAATAAAAAAAATTTGAAAATTATAAAGTTATACCTTCTACATCTTTCCCAACTAATGATACAGCTATATTATCTAAATCAAATACTTTATCTATTACACTTTTTACTTGTTTCATATCTACTTTATTTATATAATCTAATATATCTTTTGGAGTATCTATTTCTTCGCTTAATAATTGAGATTTTCCCATAGTCATCATTCTACTACTAGTGCTTTCTAGGCCTAATATAAAGCTACCTTTTAGCTGTTCTCTACTTTCATCTATTTCATCTTGTGTTAAGTAATTTGTCTTTAGTTCTTTTATTTCTTCTATTATTAATTTATATACCGTTTCTAAATTTTCATTACCCATACTTACAAAAATACCTAAATCTCCAGATTTTCTATGAATACTTGGTGAAGAATATATAGAGTAAACCATTCCAGCATCTTCTCTTATACTTTGGAATAATCTAGAACTCATACTTCCGCCAAATATGTTGTTTACAACAGCTAGTGCATATATATCATCTTTATCTTCTAAAGTTACCCCTTTTAAATTAATACATAAATTCACTTGTTCTATATCTTTGTTTTTAGTTATAAAACAAGGTTTAAATATAGGCTCTGTTATATCTATAGTTACTTCTTTTTCATTCCATCCTGAGAATTTTTCTTCTATCATACTTACCATATCTTCAAAATTAAAATTTCCACATATAGATATTACCGAGTTATTTGGAACATAATAAGTGTTGTAATAACCTAACATATCTTCCCTAGATAAGTTATTAATTGATTCTCTAGTGCCTAATATATTCATTCCTAGTCCGTCACCTTGATATATTTTTTCCATTAACATATCATAAACTAAATCATCTGGAGAATCTTCATACATCTTTAGTTCTTCTAATATAACACTTCTTTCTTTTTTTATATCAATATCTAAAAAAGATGGATTTAATATCATATCACTTAATATATCAACACCAATTCCTATATGCTCATCTAATAATTTTACATAGTAACAAGTACATTCTTTACTTGTAAATGCGTTTATTTGTCCCCCTAAGCCGTCTATTTGTCTTGCTATTTCTTTGGCTGTCCTATTTTTTGTTCCTTTAAATAGCATATGCTCTATAAAATGGGAAACACCATTTACCTTTGGATCTTCTATTCTTGATCCTGCATTTACCCATATCCCAAATGTAACTGAATTTATATGAGGTATTTCCTCGCCTACTATTGTAAGACCATTATCTAATTTATGTATCTTGTACATTTAGACCTCCTGTTAATTGTTATTATGTATAAATTATAATTGACAATGTAAAATTATTCAACATTAAAGACATCACTAAGTTTACCTGGGTTGTATCCTCTATCTTTTATTATACCTATGATATCATCTATACATTCAGTTGTAGCATGTGTTGGGTGCATAAGTATTATACTTCCATCTTTCATTTCTTTTGACTTTATTCTCTCAATTATTACTTCTGGTTGTTCTCTGTATTTCCAATCTATAGTATCTATATCCCACATTATAGGAATGTATCCTAAATCAACTGCTGCCTTTACTGTATCTTTCCCATATGATCCAGATGGAGGTTGAAAAAACTTAGTATCTTCTTTTATTATACCCTCTATTATACCTTTAGATGTTTTTATTTGCTCATAATTTCCATTATAGTCAAGGTTTGCATAATCTAAATGTTTATGTCCATGATTTCCTATTTCATGACCTGCTTGTTTAATTTTTAGTAGCATTTCCGGATTTTTCTCAGCCCATTTACCAGTTACATTAAAAGTTATTTTTATCTTTTCCTTTTCTAAAGTATTTAGTATGCTATCTACATATTCATCTCCCCAACCTAGGTCCACGTTGCAAATAATTGCAACGTGTTCACTATTAGCTTTATTGCCTGAATAATAAGGCATCTCTTCATTTCCAAAGAAGTTTAAAGCTGGTTTAGATGATGATGTCATAAAAAATACCAATCCGACAATTGCTAGTGCTAAGATCATTACTGTTGTTATTATACCTTTTAACTTTTTCTTACTTAGTACCATCATTATCATATGCTACTCCCCCTTATGTATAAATTTATCCTCTTGTTTTCATATCTATTAAAATAATCTCTATTTTATTCCAAAAAAACAAAAATTCGCTACGCTCATGTCGCCAACGACCTTGAAAAAGTGGTCCGTTGCTCAAGTATATCAGTAGGAAATTATAATTTCCTGGAAATAAAAAAAGAGCTTATATTATAAGCTCTTACATTAAATAAATTATTGTTCTTGTTTTGGAGTTTCTACAGTTACTTCTTTTTTCTCTGGCTTTGGTAAAAGTACCTTTCTAGATAAGTTTACTCTTCCTTGAGCATCTATTTCAGTAACCTTAACTTCTAATTCATCTCCAATTTTTAATACATCTTCAACTTTATTTACTCTTTCGTGTGCTATATGAGATATATGAAGCAATCCATCTTTTCCAGGAAGTATTTCAACGAAGGCTCCAAAGTTTGCTACTCTAGTTACCTTACCCATATAAGTTTTTCCTACTTCTGGTTCTGTAACTATTCCTAGTATTATTTCCCTAGCTCTTTCAGTCATAGCTTGATCAGTTCCAGCTATAAATACATCACCATTTTGTTCTATATCTATTTTAACTCCTGTTTCATCTATTATCTTAGTTATAATTTTTCCACCAGGCCCTATAACATCTCTTATTTTATCAGAGTTTATCTTCATAGTTATTATCTTAGGTGCATATTTAGATAACTCTTTCTTTGGAGAATCTATAGTCTTTTTCATCTCATTTAATATATGAAGTCTTCCTTCTTTAGCTTGTTGTAGCGCCGTTTGAAGTATCCCTTTATCTATTCCACCTATTTTAATATCCATTTGTATAGCAGTTATACCATTTGGAGTACCAGCAACTTTAAAGTCCATATCTCCTAAATGATCTTCCATACCTTGTATATCTGAAAGTACAGCAATCTTATCTTCTTCTTTTATAAGACCCATAGCTATACCTGCAACCATATCTTTTATAGGTACACCAGCATCAAGTAAAGATAATGTAGATCCACAAACACTAGCTTGGGATGTAGATCCATTAGAACTTAAAACCTCAGATACTAATCTTATAGCATATGGGAAACTATCTTTTGATGGTAAAACTGGTATTAATGCTCTTTCAGCAAGGGCACCATGACCTATTTCTCTTCTTCCTGGTCCTCTTGATGGTCTAGCTTCACCTACACTGTATGCAGGGAAATTGTAGTGATGCATATATCTTTTTTCTTCTTCAGTATCAAGACCGTCTAATATTTGAACATCTCCAAGAGCTCCTAATGTAGCTATAGTCATAACTTGAGTTTGTCCTCTTGTAAATATTGCAGAACCGTGAGTTCTTGGAAGAATTGAAACTTCACTCCAAATATTTCTTATTTCTTCAGGTTTTCTGTTGTCAGGTCTTATACTATCATTTACTATAAGACTTCTAACTTGTTCCTTGATTATACTGTGTAGTACTTCTTCTATATCAGATAATAATTCAGGGTATTCATCTTCGAAATGCTCAATAGTTTCCCCTTTAACTTTATCCATATTTTCCATTCTCTCTAGCTTTTCTACTGTTTGTATAGCTACTCTCATTTTATCTGTTGCAAATTCACGAACAAGCTTTTCTATTTCTTCATCAGGTTTATATAAAACAACATCTTGTTTTTCTTTTCCTACTTCAGATACTATATTTTCTATAAATTCAACGATTTTCTTTATTTCTTCATGCGCAAACATGATAGCATCTAGCATTTGTTCTTCTGAAATTTCATTTGATCCAGCTTCAACCATCATTATAGCATCTTTTGTACCAGATACAACTAAGTGCATGTCGCTTTTTTCTCTTTGATCAGATGTTGGGTTAACTACAAATTCTCCGTCTACTAATCCAACTATAACTGAACCTGTAGGCCCATCAAAAGGTATATCAGATATAGATAAAGCTACAGATGAACCTATCATAGCCATTACGTCTGTAGTTGAGTCTTGATCTACAGATAAAACTGTAGCGACTACCTGAACATCATTTCTAAATCCTTTTGGAAATAGTGGTCTTATAGGTCTATCTATAAGTCTTGATGTTAGTATTGCTTTTTCAGATGGTCTTCCTTCTCTTTTTATGAATCCACCTGGTATTTTACCTACAGAATATAATTTTTCTTCGTAATCAACACTTAAAGGAAAAAAGTCTATTCCAGCTCTTGGCTTGCTAGATGTTACAGCATTAACCATTACTACACTATCACCGTATCTAATTATACAGTTTCCGTTAGACAGCTCGCATATTTTCCCTATTTCAACAGAAAACTTTCTTCCTGCTAAGTCCATTTCGTAAATTTTATGTTCAAACATGTATATATGTACCTCCTCTTTTGCAAAACAAACTATTATTACAAAAATACTATAAAATGGAAATAAAGTAAATACGTTTAATAAATGTTGTAATTATTATTTCCTTATTATTTATAAATTAGTATTATGTAGTGTAAATATTTTTGTAATTTATAACTATATAAAAAAAGCAGGTATTACCCTGCTTTATTGTAAAAATATCTTTATAGATTATTTTCTTAAACCTAATTTTGCTATTAACTCTCTGTATCTTTCTATATCTTTGTTTTTTAAGTAAGCTAATAAGTTTCTTCTTCTACCAACCATCTTTAAAAGACCTCTTCTTGAGTGATGATCTTTTTTGTGAGTTTTTAAATGACCGTTTAAGTCATTTATTCTAGCTGTAAGTACAGCTACTTGTACTTCTGGAGAACCAGTATCCCCTTCAGTTCTTGCATATTGAGTTATTACTTCTGTTTTGTTTATCATTATTGTCTACCTCCAATTTTTTTTAAATCGCCATTTACTAAGCAGTCGTTGGAGACTCGAATGCTGAGTAAAGGCTAAACACATTACTTATTCTATCATAATAGCAATTTCTTGTAAACTTCTTTTTGAATATACATAATCTACATCTTTTCTAAGCTGATTTTTCAACTCATCTAGTGAATTAAATTTCTCTTCATCTCTTATTCTTTCAATGAAGTATATACACATAGTTTGATTATATATATTTTCGTCAAAATCTAATATAAATGTTTCAACTGAAAAACCCTTATTTTCTACAGTTGGATTGTGTCCAACATTTGTAGCACCATCAAAATACCTATTTCCAATCTTTATCTTCGTGCGATATATGCCTACCTTTGGAAGCATAATATCCTTTGATATATTAGTATTTGCAGTAGGGAATCCTATAGTCCTACCTAATTGTCTGCATGGAACAACTTCTCCACATACACTATAGGTTCTTCCTAGAAACTTTTCTATTTTGTATACTTCTCCATTTTGAATTAAATTTCTTATATAAGTGCTACTAACTCTTATATTGTCTACTTCTATTGGAGGAACAACAATTACATCGAAGTTATATTTTTTACTTAGATTCTTTAAAACTTGTACATTCCCCTGTTTATTTTTTGCAAAAGTAAAGTCATGTCCTATTACTATTTTTTTTACTTTTAACTTATCTACAAGAATATTTTTAATATAGTCTTCTGCAGATACCCCTAATATATCCATATTAAAGGTTATATTTAAAACTATATCAATCCCTAAACTTTCAATAAGTTTTACTTTATCTTCATTTGTTGTTATTTGCTTTATACTATTAGGATTAAAATAATTTACAGGGTGATTAGAAAATGTAAAAGCTATACTTCTTGTATTAATATTTTTAGCTTCTTCTACAGCTTTTTTTATAAGGTATTGATGTCCAAAATGAACTCCATCAAAATTCCCTATAGTTACTACACTATCATTTATATCTTTTAATTGGTCTAATGAATTCACCACAGTCATAGCAAACATCCCCATTTTGTCAATTAGAAATTATATAAACAGTTTATTACTTTTTAAGCATTTTTTATTATCTATATCAATAAGTTTACCTACTCCTAAAAATTCATTTTCGGAATAAACCCTTACTAATTCTTCATCTTTTATACAAGAATCTAAAAAACCTTTTGGATAAACTATTGCTCCGTTTATATATGATTTTACTGCCATAGGTTTTATATTTATATACCCAAAATTTTGGAGTACAAAATCTATATCATATAAATATTTATCTAGAGTTCCTTTATTAAAATATTCTTCTAGTTCCTCTAGTGTTATAGAATTTTCTAAGTCGAATTTGCCAGATGAGGTCCTCATTAAGAAAGACATATGGCCTCCACAACCTATAATTTCACCTATGTCGTAACACATACTTCTAATGTATGTTCCTTTAGAGCACTTTACATAAAATCTTATTTTATTATTGTTTATACTAAGTACTTTCAGTTCTTTTATATGAACCTCTCTAGACTTTATTTCTATCTCATCAGATTTACCTTCTCTTGCAATTTCATACATCTTTTTTCCGTTTACTTTAAGTGCTGAATATACAGGTGGCTTTTGCATTATAACCCCTAATTGTAACTCAAAAGCCTTATATATATCCTCTTTGGTTACACTTGAAGTATCTTTTTGAGAAATTACTACTCCAGATGAATCGTAAGTATCTGTAATTATACCTAGAGTAAGTTCTCCTATATAACTTTTATCTTTATTTAAAATAAAATCAGAAACCTTAGTTGCCTTACCAATACATATAGGTAATACACCTGCTGCATCTGGATCAAGGGTACCTGTATGACCTACCTTTTTTGTATTTAAAATTTTTCTTACTTTGCTTACTACATCATGAGAAGTCATTCCTGTAGGTTTTAGTATATTTACTATCTTATTCATATTTTCCATCCTTAAATATGATTTAACACTTCTTTTATTACCATATTTTTGGCATTTTCTAGATTATCTTTAATAGTACATCCAGCAGCCCTTATATGGCCTCCGCCGTTAAATTTCTGAGCTATTTTACTTACATTTACATAATTTTTTGATCTAAAACTTACCTTTACTTCATTGAAACCTTTTTGTTTGAATAATAATCCAACTTCTACATCTTCAATGTCTCTAGTATAAGTAGTTATTCCATCTACATCATTGAATTCTATATTATTACTATCTAACATATCTAGACTTAATGTTATGCAAGATACTTTTCCCTCTATTATTTGTAAAGTATTTAATGCTTCACCTAATAGTTTATAGTAGCTTACTGGATTATTTTGATATATATTTTGTATTACTTCATCTCTATTTGCTCCTAATTTAGATAAATTATAAGCCATTAAAAAACTACTTGGGTTTGTATTTGAATAAGAAAAGTTCCCTGTATCTGTGACAAGTCCTGTATAAAGGCAAGTAGCTATTTTTTCATCTAGGATGTCTGTATTACAGACTTTAGCCATTTCATTAAGTAAATTATAAACTAATTCACATGTAGATGATGCAACTATATCTATATAATTTAAATCACCATAAGCATCATTACTTGCATGGTGATCTATGCATATCAAATTTGTGCTATTTTTAACTATATGATCTTTACAACATAGCCTACTTCTATCTCCACAATCTAGAGCTATAAGAACATAGTCTTTGTTGAACATATCATCTGAGTTATATATTTTTATGCCATCAGTTAAGAATCTTAAATTTAAAGGTATAGTATCATCAAGTACATATACAACATTCTTCCCTAGCTTTTTTAAAGAATAGTACATTCCTAAAGATGACCCTATATTATCACCATCAGGACTACAATGGGAAGTAATGACAAAGTCATTGCTCCCCTTTATAGACTCTATTATCTGATCTATATTATTCATTACTATCATCCTCTGATTCTAATTCAAAATCATCTTCATATACTTCTTCATCTTCATTTGAATGCTTTTCATTTACTTTTCTTATTAAAGTAGACATATACACGCCTTTTTCTATAGAATCATCTATTTTGAAGATTATCTCTGGTGTATATCTTAAATTTACTGCTTTTCCTACTTCTCTTCTAACATATCCGCTAGCGCTTTTTAATCCTTCTAAAGTAGCTTCTCTATCTCCACCTAGAACGCTAACGTATATATATGCATACTTTAAATCTGTTGTTACATCTACATCAGTAACACTAACCATAGAATTTATTCTATAATCTTTTATTCCAGCTATAAGTATGCTACTTACTACTTTTCTTATTTCTTCGCCTATTCTCTTTGTTCTATTGTATGATGCCATAATATCGACCTCTTTTTGTTTAGATTTATAAAATCATTATTAATCTCTTGGTTTTTCTTTTACTATATATGCTTCTAGTATATCGCCTTCTTTTAAATCATTATAGTTAGCTAAAGTTAAACCACATTCATAGCCTTTAGCAACTTCCTTTGCATCATCTTTAAATCTCTTAAGTGATGATAATTCACCTTCATGGATTATAAGACCATCTCTAACAAGTCTAATTTTAGCATTTCTTTGCATTTTTCCAGTTGTAACATAGCATCCTGCTATAGTTCCAACACCAGATACTTTAAATGTTGCTCTAACTTCTGCTTTTCCTAAATCTTCATCAAAATACTCTGGATCTAACATACCTTTCATTGCAGCTTGTATATCTTCTATAACTTTGTATATTATTGTATATGTTCTTATATCAACTTTACCTTTTTCAGCAAGTGATTCAGCACCACCAACAGGTCTTACGTTAAATCCTATTATAATTGCGTTAGATGCATTTGCAAGCATTACATCTGACTCAGTTATGGCTCCAACACCACCGTGTATAACTCTTACAGCAACTTCATCACCAGATAATTTTTCTAATGATTGTTTTACAGCTTGTACTGAACCTTGAACGTCAGCTTTTACTATTATATTAAGCTCTTTTAGTTGTCCTTCGCCTATTTGGCTGAATAGATCTTCAAGAGAAACATTTGCAGTTCTTAACATATCTTCTCTTACCTTGATTTGTCTTTTTTCAGATATGCTTCTAGCAATTTTTTCAGATGCTACAGCTACGAACTTATCTCCTGCTGAAGGAACTTCTGATAATCCTAATATTTCAACTGCAGTTGATGGACCAGCTTCTTTAACTCTTCTACCTTTATCATTTATCATAGCTCTTACTTTACCAGATGCAAAACCTGCTACCATTGGATCTCCAATTCTTAATGTACCGTTTTGAACAAGTACAGTAGCAACAGGACCTCTTCCCTTATCAAGTTCAGCTTCTATAACTGTACCTACAGCTCTTTTGTTTGGATTCGCTCTTAGTTCTTCCATTTCTGCTACTATTAATATCATTTCAAGTAATGTATCTATATTAGTTCTTGCTTTAGCCGAAACAGGAACTGATATAACATCTCCGCCCCAGTCTTCTACAAGTAATCCTTGATCAGCAAGTTCTTGTTTTACTTTATCTTCATTTGCATTTGGTTTGTCTATTTTATTTATAGCAACTATCATTGGTACATTTGCTGCTTTTGCGTGATTTATAGCTTCTATTGTTTGAGGCATTATACCATCATCTGCTGCAACAACAAGTATAGCCATATCAGTAACTTGCGCCCCTCTAGCACGCATAGATGTAAAAGCCTCATGGCCTGGAGTATCTAAGAATACTATTTTATTCCCATTTACCTCTATTTCAGATGCACCTATATGTTGTGTTATTCCTCCAGCTTCTCCAGCTGTTACGTTACTTTCTCTTATAGCATCAAGTAAAGATGTTTTACCGTGGTCAACGTGACCCATAACAGTAACTATAGGAGCTCTTAACTTTAAGTCTTCTTCTTTGTCAGACTGTATATCCATTAAATCTTCAATTTCAGCTTCACTATCATCTTCTATTTCTTCAAGTTTTACACCATATCCAAACTCTGAAGCTATAATTTTTGCTGTATCAAAATCTACTTCTTGATTTATAGTGAACATTTTTCCCATTTTCATAAGCTTCATAATAAGCTCAGAAGCAGTTTTATCCATTTTTTCAGCTAAAGTTTGAACTGTTACACTAGATTCTATTGCTATCTTTGGAAGATTATCATCTTCTTCTGTTATAGATGCTTCATCACTTATTTCACCAGATTTTTTCTCATCGGCTAAAAGTTCTATTAAAAGATCTGCTTCTTCTTCTTCTAAAGTACTCATATGATTTGCAACTTCTATATCTAATTCCTTTAATTTCTCTATTAATTCTTTACTAGTCATTCCTATTTCTTCCGCTAATTGGTACACTCTTGTTTTTGACACAAGAATCACCCCCTATATTAATTTTTTAGTTACTTTCTATCATTTCTTTGATCTTATTTGCAAAATTTTTATCTTTTATTCCTATGACAGCACGTGGTGACTTTCCTATTGAATGTCCTAGTTCTACTTTAGTTGAAAATTCAATGTACTCTACGTCTCTATATGTTGATTTATCTATAAATGTTTTTTTAGTGTTGTTTGATGCATCGTTTGCTATTATAACAAGCATTACTTTATTTTTCTTTAATTCAAGTAATGTAGAATCATCACCTGAAACTATTTTTCCTGCTCTTTGTGCTAATCCTAAAAAAGTATATAACTTATCATTATTGTTGCTCATATTTTCTTAACTCCTCAAGTAAGTTCTCGTAAACTTCTTGTGATACATCAGTTTTAAATGCTCTATTTAAACCTTTACTTTTTATTGCCTTTTGTAGACATTCTATATCTTTACATATATATGCGCCTCTACCGTTGGCTTTTCCTGCTGGATCTAAGAATATTTTGCCTTCTTTGTCTTTAACTATTCTTATGAGTTGTTTTTTCGCATCTCTATCCTGGCAAGCTATACACTTACGTTGAGGTATTTTCTTTGGCTGTTTCAAAGACATCTCCCTCCTTATTATTTTGTAACTTGACTTTCACTTTTTATGTCTATTTTCCAGTTAGTTAACTTAGCTGCAAGTCTAGCATTTTGACCTTCTTTACCTATAGCAAGTGATAATTGGAAATCAGGTACAACAACTTTTGCACTTTTATTATCTTCATCTACGTCAACATTTATAACCTTAGATGGGCTAAGTGATGCAGATATATATTCAGCTGGATTATCGCTATATTTTATTATATCTATCTTTTCATCTCCAAGTTCATCTACTATATTCTTAACTCTTGAACCTTTTTGACCAACACATGCTCCTATTGGATCTACATTAGGGTCAACAGATTTAACTGCCATCTTAGTTCTAGATCCTGCTTCTCTTGCTATACTCTTCACTTGAACTATTCCATCGTATATTTCTGGAACTTCAAGTTCAAATAATCTTTTTACTAACCCTGGATGACTTCTAGAAACTCCTATTTGAGGTCCTTTATTAGTCTTTTTAACTTCTAATATATATACTTTTATCATTTGTCCGGCTTTATAGTGTTCCCCTGGAATTTGTTCAGCTTGAGTCATTATAGCTTCTATTCTTCCTAAGTTAACATATACTATACCTTTATTTACTCTAGCAACTTCTCCTGTAACTATTTCATTTTCTTTATCTATAAATTCATTATAAACTATTTCTCTTTCAGCTTCTCTTATTCTTTGAACAACTACTTGTTTAGCTGTTTGTGCTGCTATTCTTCCAAAGTCTCTTGGAGTAACTTCAGATTCTATAATATCTCCTAGTTCATAATTTGGACTTATTTGTCTAGCCTCATCTATTGATATCTCTAAGAAGTTATCGTACATTTCCGATTCATCCATAACTACTCTTTGAGAGAATACTTTAACGTTACCTTTTTCTCTATCTATTTCTACCCTAACATTTTGAGCAGAACCGAAATTCTTCTTATAAGCTGTAAGTAAAGCTTGTTCTATTGTATCTATTAATATGTCTTTATCTATTCCTCTGTCTTTTTCTAGTTCGTCTAAAGCTTCTATGAATTCATTCATCATCTTAAGCCCCTCCTATTTAGTTTTTAAATTGCTAAAATTTAATTGCAAGTCTTATTATAGCTACTTCTTTTTTATTAAAAGACATTTCACTGCCATTATATATTATCTTTATAATATCCTCGTCAAACAATCCAAGTAATTCTCCTTCAAATTGTTTTTGACCTTCTATAGGCTTATAAAGTTTAACTTCAACATCTCTTCCTATATATCTTTCAAAATCTTTTGCCTTTTTAAGCGGTCTATCAAGACCAGGTGATGAAACTTCTAAATAATAATTATCTTTTATTGGATCTTTTTCATCTAGTAGCGTACTTAAATCCGTGCTTACTGAGTGACAATCGTCTAAAGTTATTCCGCCCTCTTTATCTATATACACCCTTAAAAAGTAATCTCCTCCTTCTTTTACATACTCAACATCAACTAACTCAAAGTTGTGTTTTTCTATAATAGGTAGAGTTAATTCCTCAACAACTTGTTCTATTCCTTTTTTCATAAAAAACGCCTCCTATTCAGTTGTAATCCGAAGTAAAAAATACAAAAACAAAGAGTGAGAATGCATATTCCCACTCTTATTTTTTGCAAATTTTACTGCTTTCTATACCACTATACCATATTTTGTTTGAAAATACAACTTCATACAGTAAATATAGTTATTTTAACTATATTAAAGACAGTTGATTTGACTCAGACATATTCTCTAATGCACCGTGGTTTGATAATGTTTCCACAACAGTTTTTGATACCTTAGTTTTACTTCTTAAATCCTCTTTAGATAAAAATTCTCCTTTTTCTCTTTCTCTAACTATATTTATAGCTGCATTTTCTCCAACTCCTTGTAGTGCAATAAGAGGTGGAAGTAGCTTACCTTCTACAACCTTGAATTTTTTAGCATCAGAGTTATATAAATCAACAGGCATTACTTCTATTTTTCTTGCAAACATTTCAACTACAACTTCTAATACCGTAAGCATATTTTTATCTTTTGCAGTAGCGTCATTCCCTAGTTGTTCTATCTCATTTATCTTTTTCTTTATAGGTCCCATTCCCTTTACTACAAGGTCTGCATCAAAATCCTCAGCCTTTGTAGTAAAATATGTTGCATAAAATGCAGCTGGATAATGAACTTTAAAGTAAGCTATTCTAAAAGACATCATAACGTAGGCAACTGCATGGGCCTTAGGGAACATGTATTTTATCGTTTGGCAAGAGTTAATATACCAATCTGGAACATCATTTTTTTTCATCTCTTCAATATGTTCACCAGTTAATCCTTTACCCTTTCTTACATTTTCCATTATCTTGAAGGACATTTTTGGTGGAAGTCCTTTGAATATAAGGTAGTTCATTATATCATCACGTGTAGATATAACATCTTTAAGTCCAACGATACCTTCTCTAACTAAATCTTGAGCATTATTTAACCAAACATCTGTACCATGTGAAAGTCCCGATATACGGACTAATTCTGCAAATGTCGTAGGTTGTGTATCTATAAGCATCTGTCTAACAAACTTCGTACCAAATTCAGGTATTCCTAAACTTCCTATAGGAGAATTTATTTCATCTGATGTAACTCCTAAAGCTTTCGTTGATGTAAATATAGACATTGTTTCTTTATCATCTAATGCTATTTTAGTAGCATCTATTCCTGTTATATCCTCTAACATTCTTATTATTGAGGGAACGTCGTGGCCTAATATATCAAGTTTTAATATTCTACCACTTATAGAATGGTAGTCAAAGTGAGTAGTTATAACTCCAGAAGATGAATCATTAGCAGGATATTGTATAGGAGTAAAGTCATATATATCTTTGTAATGAGGACAAACCATAACCCCTCCTGGATGTTGTCCTGAAGTTCTTTTTATACCTGTGCATCCACTTGCTAACCTTAAAACTTCAGCAGAAGTAGTTACTATATTATTTTCTTCAACATACTTTTTAGCATAACCATATGCAGTTTTGTCAGCAATAGTACCTATAGTACCAGCTCTAAAAACATAGCCTTCACCAAATAGTTCTTCTGTATATTTATGAGCAACAGATTGATATTCTCCAGCAAAGTTTAAGTCTATATCAGGCTCTTTATCGCCTTCAAATCCTAAGAAAACTTCAAATGGTATATCGTGTCCATCTTTTATAAGTTCTGTTCCACACTGTGGACAATCCTTATCAGGTAAATCTGCTCCTGAGCCCCATTCTCCAACTTCATAAAAATACGAGTATTTACATTCTTCATTAGGACAAACATAGTGTGCAGGAAGAGGATTAACCTCTGTTATATCACTCATTGTAGCTGCAACAGAAGATCCAACAGATCCTCTAGACCCAACTAAGTATCCATCCCTTAAAGATTTTGTAACAAGTTTTTGGGCTATTATATACATTACGGCATATCCGTTACTTATAATAGAATTTAACTCTCTATCTAATCTTTTTTGAACAACATCAGGTAGTGGCTCTCCATATATTCTCTTTGCTTTTTCATAACACATATTTCTTAATTCTTCATCAGATCCTTCTATAATTGGTGCATAAGTTTCATCTGGTATAGGCTTCATGACTTCTACCATATCAGCTATTTTATTTGGATTAGTTATAACTACTTCTCTCGCTAATTCTTCACCTAAATAGCTAAATTCTTTTAACATCTCATCTGTAGTTCTAAAATAAAGTCTTCCTTCTTCGTCTTTAACGTTAAATCCCTGACCGTGTTTTAATATTTTTCTATATATATCATCATGTGGATCTAAATAATGCACATCTCCAGTTGCAACAACTAGCTTTCCATATTTTTTAGCAACTTCTACAAGTTTTTTATTTATATCTTTTAATTCTTCTTCGTCTTTTACTTCACCTTTTTCAATCATAAATCTATTGTTATCTATTGGCATTATTTCAATATAATCATAAAAATCAACTATTTTTTCTAGTTCATCTTGTGATACATTTCTTGTAACTGCCTCAAAAATTTCTCCTGCTTCACATGCAGAACCAACTATAAGTCCTTCTCTATGTTCTTTTAATACGCTTTTTAGTATCCTTGGATTTCTATAAAAATGTTTTATATGGGCATTTGATATTACTTTGTATAAATTTTTAAGTCCCGTATAGTTTTTAGCTATAATAGTTATGTGTTTTGTGTTTATTTTTGTATAATCTATGTCTTCATATATTGTATTTATATCGCTTAAGTTAATTGCGCCTTGCTTTTGAAGCATTTCTAAGAACTTAACAAATATTTTTGCAGTAGCTTCTGCATCATCTACTGCTCTATGATGATTTAATAGGGGTATTCCAAGTTCCTTAGCTATATTGTTTAATCTATGTCTCTTTAATTTTGGAAGCAGTATTCTTGCAAGAGATAAGGTATCCACTGCTTCATTTTTGTAATCAATGCCATTATGAGCACATTTTTCCCTTATAAAACCTGTATCAAAATCTGAATTATGAGCAACTAAAGTAGATTCTCCCACAAATTCCATAAACTTAGGTAAAACTTCTTCTATATTAGGTTTGTCTTTAACTAAATCATTTGTTATACCAGTTAATTCTTGGATTTTATATGGTATATCTATTTCTGGATTTATAAGCTCACTAAATCTATCTATAACCTTAAAATTTTCTATTTTAACTGCACCTATTTCAGTTATTTTATCATTTTTATTGGAAAATCCAGTAGTTTCTATATCAAATACTACAAATGTTTGAGACAACGGCAAGTTATTTGCATTTTTTACTATAGAAGCCTCATCATCTGCAAAATATCCTTCAACTCCATATAATATCTTAATTCCAAATTTTTTACCTGCATCCATTGCTTCTGGAAATGCTTGTACTGTTCCATGGTCTGTTATAGCTACAGCCTTATGTCCCCATTTCGCTGCTCTTTCCACAAGTTTTTTTGCAGAACATATAGCGTCCATCGATGACATTTGAGTATGTGCATGGAGTTCTACTCTCTTTTCATCACAATTATCTATCTTTTCTATTTTTATTTCTTTTTTAATACCACTAATTGTCATAGTAAGTTCTTTAGAATAATTATCGTGTAAGATATCACCTTTTATTTTAAGATAACTTCCCTTTGTAACTTGAGAAAGCACATGATCTCTGTTTCTATCGTTTAAAAACAACTTACAGTTTATAGAACTTGTGTAGTCTGTAACCGATGCAATTAGTAATACTTTACCATTTTTTAACTCTTTAGCTTCTACTTCAAATACTTCTCCGACTATACAAACAGTGCCTGAATCAGAATTTAATTTTTCTATTTTTTCAATAGGAAAGTTTAGATCTTTTCCGTATATAATATCATTATTTGAATCATCTTTATTGTCATCCATAATAACTCTTGGTAAAGATTCATCAACGATAATATTAGAATCAACATCAGCAAATTTTGATTCTAATATACTTTGTGTCATAGCATCGCTTTTATCCATTAAAACCTTAATATCAACTTTTTTGTTAACAGCAATTTCAAATGATATATTTAAATCAAGGCCTAGTTCTTCATTTATTATAGTTCTTAATGAATGAATAGCATTTTGGCCCATAAGTCTTTTATAAAACATTTCATCTGGAATTTTTATTTTAAGATTGTTTTCTATGCATAAAAATTCTATATCCTTTGCCACACAAGATATAGAAGGTGATAAATATCTTAATACGAATAAAATATTGCTCCAATATTGCTTGATTATATCCTTAGGTGCGTATTTATCTAAATTTGTATATCTCATTTTTATTTTTATATCTTCAAAATAATTTAATTTTTCCTTAAGTCCTTGTCTTAATTGGTTTAAAGTTTCATACTGAACTATAGTTTTAGAACATAAGTACATGTGCAGCAATCTATCTTCTTTAAAATAAACTATTTTTTGTATATTTATATCCTTAAATTGTTTTTGAAATGTAGTATTGAATAATTCAAGTTTTTCTAGATAATCTTTAATGTTTTCCAAACTTACACCACCTTCCTCGGCATAAGGTATTATATCATACATTGTATACATTATAGAACTTACTATTTTAGGCAAAAAATTTGACATCTAATTTTAACTTAAAGTACAAGTTTCATATACAACCCAATTTTCATATTATATATAAATTTTCTTTCAAAGGGGTGTATATAATGAGAGTGGCAATAAAACATATCGCTTCAATTCCTACATTTTCAGAAATTATATTTATAATATTAACTTATTTTTTATTATCAAATACCATAATTCCAAACTTGATGAAACACTTTATAGAATTTAATTCTCCAATTCAAAAAGTATTTTACATAAATGCAGTATCTGATATTATTTGTATATCAATTTTCTTTATAATATTAAAAAATCATATAAGAAGTTTATTAAAAGAGTTTATATTATTCACTGAGGTTTATAAATACGCATTAATTGGATTTTTGGGAACAATATTTTTGAGAATGGCTTCAGGATTAATAATTTTTTATATAGTAGGCCCAGATAGTATTCAAAGTTCTCTAAATCAGAAGACATTAGTTATGGTTATATCAGAATATCCTATTTTTATGTTTTTTTGTACAGTGATATTTGCTCCTATTGTAGAAGAGATTGTATTTAGATTTGCTATGTTTAAGCCATTGTCGCAAATAAATAAACCTATGGCATATATAGTATCTTCATTTATATTTGGATTTTTACATATATCAATTAGCTTTATATTTTTGCATAATTTTAATGAAATTTATAACTTACCTTCATATATGGTTTCAGGCCTTATGTTAGCTTATGTATATGATAAGACAAATAAACTAGCATCTTCAATTTTAGCTCATATGTTAACTAATTATATGGGATTTTTATTTATAGTATTTGCATCATATCTATAAAATTCGTTTCACTCATGTCGCCAACAACCTCAAAAACCAGGTCTGTTGCTCAAGTTTATCAGTAGGAAATTATAATTTTCATTAACAAAAAAAATTCGTGACATGAAAGTCGCGAATTCTTTTTATGCTAATAAATCTGGCTTTTCTAATAATTTAGATTGTCCATAATTTATACCTAAATTTTTAAAATTCCTGTTTTCACAGTACTTTATAAATGTGTCTTTATGCCACTTCGGAGCTCTAGGGTCTAATAAAACTTCACCTAAACTACTTAAGTCTATATCGTATTCAAGTGTATCGCTTTCTCCTTGTATATCTTTTATTAATTCATAAAGCTTTTTTATTTCATATAATAAAGCTTCGTCATTTTCTATTTCTTTATTTTCTCTTTGGTATTTTTTTATATGTTTATTAAGTTCTACTGGTATATAAAAAGAAAATCTATATTCTTTTTCATGTTCAAATGCCTTCCTCTTTTTCTTGCCTATATATTTTTCTCCATTTTTTATACTAGAGCTTTCTCTCTCATCATCTTCTTCAAATTCATTTGTATATTCAACATAATAATGGCTTAATAAATCTTCTTTATATCCATTAATCTTCAAAGTCTCCTTAATTCTTTTTTCTATATAAGATCTTTCCATTTTTATTCTAACGCCAAGACCGTCTTCACTATATTCCTTCCATAGTGCATCTGATTCTTGAGATTTGTAAGTCCATGATTGGGCATAAGTTGAATTTAACACTAAGTTTGCGATTTGTTTTATTGGATTTTTCATTGTGTCATTTAATATAGAACCTAATAACACTTCTAACCTTTTTACTCCGTCATATCCTTCATATGTATCTTCCCACAAAGATATTTTTGTTAAATATAGTTGCTCAAATTCTATCATAGAAATAAATTGAGGAAATGACATATATTTATATAAACTTAACTCTTCATCCCTTTTATCCATATATACTCACCTTCATTAAATAAAATAATTTATATTTTCTAATATATTGTTTCCAATTTTAATATATTTATTTTATTGTGACTTATGAATATTAGTACAACTTTCTAATTTACATTGTACGTCATAGTATATATAGACAGTATTTTAGCCAACAAGTAAGGCGGTGTATATATGAGCTATGACAAAGTTGTAATAAGAAAAATGCTCAGAGATTTAGAAGAATTAGGAGAAAAGAAATTTTTTAAAGAAATTATGAAAGAATTTAACATAAACAAAAAGATAAGATTATATTATTCAAAAAAAAGATATGTACCAGTAGCCACCCTTCCAAGATTTAATTTGATAGTAAGTTCTAAGAGGGGATTTATAACATTTTATTACAACTTTTATGCCTTTATGCATATGAGGGGAACAATATTGCCTTTAGTTAAAGATACAATGATTTTCGTTGCTAGATGTGTATTATCCCATGAAATAGGGCATATACTTGATGAAAGCCTCCCTCAAAATAGGAAAGAACATACTAGTTTACTAGCAAAACTTACAGACAAAATAATACATCACAATATAGATATACAAAATGAAACTGAGTTTAAGACTGAACTCCCTATTGAAGTCGATAATATAATTATTCAACTAAAAAGAAATTTAATAGAGCGAGAAACAAAAGCTTGGGATATAGGCAAACAAATAATAGAATTTAAAAATAATCATGAAGAAAAATTATTTTATAAAATGAAAGAGTATGCTCTTGCCACTTATAATTACGGTGACTTAGCTACAATTATTAACGATAATAATCTAGAAACTACTATAAAATTCAAAAAATTACTTCAAGGATTGTAGGGGATTTAGTTTTTACTAAATCCTTTTTAATGTATTTATTTATTTACTCTCATAGCTTTATAACCATCACTTAGGTGACCCCCTAATTTTCCAATCCAATTTGGATATGTTATAGGAATGATACTTATTAAAAATAAAAATACATTATAAATTGATGAGAAAATTAATAATTCACTACCCATTTTATTTAATATTAAGTTGCTTAAAATAAAAGATATAATTCCAATTAATAAAGATGTTATAGGCCCTCCTATACAAATTATCATAATTTGTGCATTTTTTATATTTTTAGCATTATAACAAACAAACCCTGTAAAAGGTTCAAAACTCCTTATATTTATTGATAACTTATTTATTTTTAAGCTTTTATTTGTTCTTTTATTACCTAATACCATTTTTACTTTATCATTACTAAATAAAACAGCAGGGATTGCATGGCCTAGTTCATGAAAAAAAGTTGCAAGTTGTATTATTAAAACTCCTAATGGAATAAATAAAATAAGATCCAATACAATTCCTCCTTACTATTTAGTACTATACTATTATTTATGTATTTATTGTTTAATTTATGATAAAAATCAAAAGCCACACTGGTCTTTTCAGCATGGCTTTTAGTTATTTATTAACTTTTCTATTTTATCTTTGTCAAAACCTATTATTATTTCATTGCCTACAATTATTAATGGTACTGACATATGTCCCATCTTTATCAACGTCTTCATGGCTTGAGGGTTTTTTGATATATTATGCTCGATATAATCTATATTATTTTTGTTTAAGAAGTCCTTTGCCATATTACAATATTTACAAGTATTACTTGTATATATCTCTACTTTATTCATATTTATACCCCTCCTACTCTGTCTTATTTTATCCTTGTTGATATGCTTAATATTAAATATATACCTATATTCTCCTATTCAAAACAAACTTAAAACAAAATCTTTTAATTATATCTATAGTTTAATTAACATATTTTCCCCTTTGACATAAAATTAAAATCTAAATAATATAGAGTTATACAATAAATCAAAGGAGATTGATATGCTATTTTTTGATACTTTCTTTTTAATTGTTTTAGGAGTAGTATTCTCATTCATTTTTACTTTAGGGGTAAGTGCAGTAGCTTTAAACTTAGTATTTAGTAATTTATTTCCTAGGATTAGAAAATCTACATATCTAGGTGATGTAAACTCTGTAAATAAATTAATAGAAGCTTTAAATGAATAAAGTTCTAGATTAATTTCTAGAACTTTATTTTATTGTGAAAATTTTTCAAGCTTTTGTATTACTGCTTCTATATTTCCAAATACACTATTTGCAATTTCTTTTAACATTTTCTTATCGTTATTTACATACCAATTTTTATCTTGTTCATCGTAAGTTAACATTATATCTACTACATTTTCATATTTCTTAATACTAGGATCATTTATCTTTGGTATTACTACATTTGCTATTTCACTTGCATTTTTATCTATTGATTCACCATTTAGCATTATACCCCCAATCTCTAATATTGATTGATTTAATACAGATTCCATATCAGGGGACTTTATTTTTGTGGTAACAGTAGCAATTTTATCTTCTACTTTACTAGATATTATTTCATACTCTAATTTCGATGTCTGCGCTTTTAGTATAGGCTCAAGCCCCTTTGGAATATTTCTTTCGTATTCTTTTATTACTTGTGTTGTATCTTCTTTTATATAGTCTTTTAATGCATCTTCATACTGTCCCGCTTTTATCTGTGATAAAAAAGATTTAACAGTTTGTTCTATTTTAGTATTATTTGCTTGATTGTCACTTTTTTGTTTATTTTCACATCCAACTATACTTAATATTGATATTAGTATTAACGCTAATATGAATCTTTTAAATTTCATATTACACCTCCTAAGTTGTTATATTATTATGTATTATATCCAAATTTCCTTGTAATTAAAAAAGTCCTAGGTTTTTAACCTAGAACTTTTCTATTTCTTCTATTAATCGCTCTACTAATTTGTCGCCTTTTATTTTTTTCACTATTTCACCTTTTTTAAATAAAAGACCTTCTCCCGTTCCACCTGCTATACCTATGTCTGCTTCTCTAGCTTCTCCAGGACCATTTACCGCACATCCCATTATAGCTACTGTAAGATTTTTATCCATTTTACCTATTTTTTGTTCTACTTCATTTACAATATTTATTAAATTTATATTGCATCTTCCACAAGTAGGGCAAGATACTATTTTTATTCTATCATTTAATAAATCTAAGCTTCTAAGTATTTCTTTGCCTACAAATATTTCTTCCCTAGGATCTCCAGTTAAAGATACCCTTATAGTGTCTCCTATTCCCTTCATAAGTAGAGCACCTATTCCTATAGAGGATTTTATTGTTCCTCTTTTTACACTTCCAGATTCAGTTATACCTACATGTAAAGGATAATCAACTTTTTTAGATATCAATTCATAGGCTTCTAGGGTTTTAAATACATCTGAAGATTTTAATGATATAACAGTATTTTCAAAATTTAAATCTTCAAGTATTTTTACATGATTTAGAGCACTTTCAACTATAGCCTGTGGCGTATTACCATACTTTTCAAGTAACTCTTTTTCTAGAGAGCCACCATTTACACCTATTCTTATTTTAAGGTTTCTTTCTCTACACTTTTCAACTACCATTTTAACTCTATCTATATCTCCTATATTACCTGGATTTATTCTTACTCCATCTACACCTTGTTTTATAGATTCAAGAGCCAATCTATAATCAAAATGTATGTCACATATAAGAGGTATTTTTATTTGTTTTTTTATATCTCCAAGTCTTTGTGCAGCTTCCATATCGGGAACAGCAACTCTTACTATATCGCATCCAACTTCTTCTAGCCCTTTTATTTGTGCTACTGTAGAATCTACATCTCTTGTATCAGTTGTAGTCATAGATTGAACCGTTATTGGATTGTCTCCACCTATTTTTATGTCTCCTACAGTAACAACTTTAGTTTTTTTTCTTTCGTACACTAAAATCACCTTCTATTTATTAAAAAGTTTTATTATATCTCTATAAGTAACAAATAACATTAATGCCATAAGAGCTGCAAATCCTAAGAAATTTATCATTCCTTCTCTTTCTTGATTTAGTTTTTTGCCACCTCTTATAGCTTCTACAGCTAAGAATAATAGTCTTCCACCATCTAAAGCAGGTATTGGAAGCAAGTTCATTAAAGCTAAGTTTAAACTTATTAAAGCCGTTAAAGATAATACATCCATGAAACCTGATCTTGTAGCATCTCCAACAACACTTATTATTCCAACTGGACCTGATATACTTTCTGCAGCACCACTTGGAAGATTTCCTGTAACTAATTGTACTAAAAGTGTAATCATTTGACCTAATATATTTATTGTTGTCTTAATTGAATTTACAAATGCTCCACCTATATTTTTTTCAAGTTTAGTGCCTATACCTAATTTAAAATCTCCTTTTTCATTTTTAGGAGTAACTTTAATATTTTCTACATTATCGTTTCTTTCAACTTTTATATCTAAGGTCTTTCCCTTGGATGCATCTATAGTACTTGTTATTTGATTCCAATTTTTGATTTCTTTCCCATTTATTTCTGTTATAGTATCTCCAACTAATATACCAGCTTGCTGAGCAGGACTTCCATTCTCAACTTTAGCTATTGTTGTACTTGGACTTCCTACATATATAAATATAGGGATAAATACTAAAATAGCTAATATTAAATTCATAAATGGACCAGCAAATATTATACTTGCCCTTTGTCCTATACTTTTTTTGTTAAAGCTTTTAGGGTCGCTAGATTCTTCATCTTCTCCTTCCATTCTTATAAATCCTCCAAATGGAAGTACTCTTATAGAGTATTCTGTTTCTCTTTTGATACTAAACAGTTTAGGCCCCATTCCTATAGCAAATTCATGCACTCTAACTCCATGATGTTTAGCAACTATAAAATGTCCAAACTCATGTACCAAAACTATAAAGCCAAATACTAATAATGCTACTATAATAGTCATACATTCACCTTCCTATTTAAGACAATCTTTTATAAATTCTCTACTCCAGTTATCTATATATAGTATCTCATCTAAATTTGGATTAGATATTATCGGATGTTTTTCTAAAGCCTTCTCTATATAATATGGTATGTCATAAAATCCTATTTTATCCTCTAAAAATTCATTTACCAAAACTTCATTTGTTGCATTTAAAACAGTAGTATAAGTACCCCCAGCATTTAATGAATCATAGGCAAGTCTTAAACAAGGGAAAGTATCTAGGTCTGGTTTTTCAAAAGTCAGTGATGATAAAGTTGAAAAATCAAGCCTTTCAAAGTTACTTTTTATTCTATCTTGATAAGACAGTGCATATTGAATTGGTAATCTCATATCAGGATTTCCTAATTGTGCTATTACTGAGCTATCAATAAACTGAACTGCAGAATGTATTATACTTTGTGGATGGACAACAACATCTATTTCATTGACTTTAACGTCAAATAACCACTTAGCTTCTATTACTTCAAGACCTTTATTCATTAAGGTAGATGAATCTATAGTTATTTTTCTACCCATAGTCCAGTTAGGGTGTTTTAGAGCCTGATTTTTAGTTATACCAATAAGCTCATTTTTTTTCTTTCCTCTAAACGGTCCTCCTGAAGCAGTAAGTATAAGCTTTTCTACTTGTTTTGTATTTTCTCCATTTAAACATTGAAATATAGCTGAATGTTCGCTATCTACTGGAAGTATTGACACATTATGTTTCTTGGCTTCACTCATAACTATTTGGCCTGCTGTAACTAAAGTTTCTTTATTTGCAAGGGCTATAGTTATCCCCTTTTTTATTGCTTCCATAGTTGGAATAAGTCCTATCATACCAACTATTGCAGTAAGTAGTACATCTATATCATCAAGTGATGATATAGTCTTAAGTCCATCCATTCCAGATAAAATCTCTATATTTATATCCTTCGGTATCATATTTTTTAATTCCATTGCTTTTTGTTCATTAAAAACAGCAACTACCCTAGGTCTAAATTCTTTTATTTGTTCAAATAATAGATTTGTATTGTTATTAGCACCTAATGCCACTACTTTAAATTTTTCAGGGTTTTCTCTTACAACATCTAGAGTTTGTGTTCCAATTGAACCAGTTGATCCTAATACCGATATTCTTTTCATAAATCTCATCCCTTCTAATAATTCTCACACTCAAATATATTGTATATAATTAAAGCTTCAGTTAAACTGAAGCTACTATTGTATAAATAATTTTAATGCATAATAAACAAAAGGCGCGGTAAATATAACGCTATCAAATCTATCTAATATACCTCCATGGCCAGGTATTAATTTTCCATAGTCTTTTATTCCTATATATCTTTTTATTGAAGAAGCAAATAAATCCCCAACTTGTGCAACTACACTTCCTATACTTCCAATTATTATCATATGTACTAAATTCAAGTCAAATAAATATCCAAATACAACACAAGATATAGTGCTTCCTAGTATTCCACCTATACTTCCTTCTATAGTCTTTTTTGGACTCACTTGAGGTATTAACTTATGTTTGCCAAAGAAATACCCTGAAAAATAGGCACAGGTATCTGTCATAAAAGCTAAAATAAATATAAGCCAAACATATATTTTACCCAATTCAAAATTGTCTACGGTAAGTATTATGTGGTCTAAAAATACAGCTACGTATATAATTCCAAAATAAGTTATAACAAATTCAATTATATTACATCTTTTATATATCATAAATATTGCCCCTATTAAAAATAAGGCA
Organism: Sporacetigenium sp. TC11; assembly: GCF_058146105.1. Taxonomy (NCBI): domain Bacteria; kingdom Bacillati; phylum Bacillota; class Clostridia; order Peptostreptococcales; family Tepidibacteraceae; genus Sporacetigenium; species Sporacetigenium sp. TC11. The sequence goes on from NZ_JBYVNY010000011.1 coordinate 82,404, forward strand.
AATGAAAATAATAATGTATATTCTATAGAAAATCTGAATATATTTTTCAAAAAAAGATATATCGTAAAAATATACCCTATAGATTCAATACTTCTCATATCCTTTAGCTTAAAAGCTTTATAAAATTCATTTAATCCTATAATAACTATTATAAATTCTATTACATAAAGAGGCATTCCACCGTATATCAAAAATAATAATAATGGTACTAAAGCTAATGCGGCAAGTGTTCTTACAAGCATAAATAATCTCCTTACTTAAGTCCTCCAAATCTTCTATCTCTGTTTTGATATGTATATATAGCTTTTCTAAGTTCTTCTTTTGTGAAATCAGGCCAATATACATCTGTGAAATAAAATTCAGAATAAGCCATTTCCCATAATAAGAAGTTACTTATTCTTTGTTCTCCACTAGTTCTTATTATTAAATCTGGATCTGGTATGGACTTTGTACTTAAATAATTTGCAATTAATTCTTCCCCTATATCCTCTATACCTATTTTACCATTTTTACAATCTTTTGCTATATCTATTATAGCATTTTTTATATCATTTCTACTTCCATAGTTTAAAGCTAAGTTTAAAGTTAATCCGCTATTATTTTTTGTAAATTCTATAGATTCATTTAGTGCATTTATAGCTTTTTGTGGAAGTTGTGATATGTCTCCTATTGTGTTTATTCTTACATTATTTTGGTGAAGTTCTCTTACTTCTTTAGATAAATATGTAACTAACAAGCCCATAAGCGCTTCAACTTCAACTTTTGGTCTTTTCCAATTTTCAGTTGAAAATGCATATAGTGTTAAATGTTTAACCCCCAATGTAGAACATTCCTTCACTACATCTCTTATAGCTTCAACTCCTGCTTTATGTCCTATTGTTCTTGGTAAAAACCTTTGCTTTGCCCATCTTCCATTTCCATCCATTATTATAGCTATATGATTTGGTATATTACTAAAATCTATGTTATATTTACTGTTGTTATTCATACTTTGGTCCTCCGATAAAATATTTTTCTGACTCCTATTATAAGGAGTCAGAAAAATATGTAACAATAAGTTCTAATTTATCGTCACATTCTTTTACATTGATTACTTTAGGAATTACCAATTTGTCTTTGTCCTTAAAACCTATTGTTTCTTTGACTTCGTATCTTATATTTTTAAAATCAAGTATAGACTTAACTTCATCTATATTAAGACCCAAAAGCTCATAGTAATTCTTCATTATACAGTCAATATATCCTTTTCTTTATTAGCTAACAATTCTTCAATTGTTTTTTCGAACTTCTTGATTGTTTTATCAACTTCATCTTGAGCTTTCTTTAAATCATCTTCAGTTATTTCACCGTCTTTTTGCATTTTCTTTAATTTATCATTAGCATCTCTTCTTTCATTTCTTAAAGCAACTTTAGCTTGCTCTGCCATTTTAGCAGCTTGTTTAACTAAGCCTTTTCTTCTTTCTTCTGTTAATGCAGGTATAGCTATTCTTATTACCTTACCATCATTTGTTGGATTTAATCCTAAATCAGATTCACCTATAGCTCTTTCTATATCTTTAAGAACACCCATGTCCCAAGGTTGTACCATTATTGTTCTTGCATCAGGAGATGATACTGCACCTACTTGATTTAATGGAGTAGGAGTTCCGTAATAATCTATTCTTACTTTATCTAATATTGCAGGGTTTGCTCTCCCTGTTCTAAGCGTAGAAAATTCACCTTTTAAAACCCCTATAGTTTTTTCCATTTTTTGTTCTAAATTCTTATGAACCTCTAATTTCATTGTTTACCCTCCTTTTTAAATTTATCTTACAACTGTTCCTATGTTTTTACCCATAACTGCATCTATTATATTTTCGGTACTTAATTCAAATACTCTTATAGGTATACTATTATCCATACATAAAGATGTAGCAGTTGAATCCATAACCTTTAATTCTTTTTGTAATACTTCTATATAGCTTAACTCGTCAAACTTTTTGGCATCTGGATGAACCTTAGGGTCTTTGTCATATACCGCGTCAACATTTTTAGCAAGTAGTATAACTTCCGCTTCCATTTCTGCAGCTCTAAGTGCAGCAGCTGTGTCAGTTGAGAAATATGGGTTCCCAGTTCCAGCTGCAAATATAACTACTCTTGCTTTTTCTAGATGTCTTACTGCTCTTCTTCTTATATATGGTTCAGCTATTTGTCTCATCTCTATAGCCGTTTGAACTCTAGTTAAAACATCCATATTTTCTAAAGCATCTTGTAGTGCTAATGCATTCATAACTGTAGCTAACATACCCATATAATCTGCAGTAGTTCTATCCATTCCTTCTGATGTTCTTCCTCTCCAGAAGTTTCCTCCACCAACTACTACAGCAACTTCAACACCTATTCCTTGTACTTTTTTTATACCCTCTGCTATTTCGTTGACTACATCGTTGTTTATACCGAATCCCTTATTTCCCGCTAAAGCTTCACCGCTTAACTTTAACAGTACTCTTTTATATACAGGTTTATCCATGAAAAATCCTCCAATCAGACATTTTTAAAAAAGAGAACACAAAGTGTTCTCTTTTTGGTTATTACTTAAGTTGCTTAGCAACTTCTTCTGCAAAGTTTTCTTGTTTCTTTTCTATACCTTCGCCAACTTCAAATCTTTCAACAGATACAACTTTTATTGAAGATCCAACTTTTTTAGCAGTATCTTCAACTAATTGCTTAACTGTAAAATCTGGATTTTTAACAAAAGTTTGTTCTAATAAGCAAACTTCTTTTAATTGTTTTTCTAATCTACCTTTTATCATTTTTTCAACTATTTCAGCTGGTTTTCCTTCATTTAAAGCTTGTTGCTTTAATATTTCAGCTTCATGAGCTATGTATTCTTGATCAACTTCATCTCTTGATACATATTTTGGATTCATAGCAGCAACTTGCATAGCTATATCTTTTCCTAAAGCTAATACATCAGCGTTTCCTAAAGCTTCAGTTTCTAACTCAACTAATACTCCTATTTTTCCTCCGCCATGTATATATCCAGCAACTTGGCCTTTTGAAGTTTCCATTTTTCTAAATCTTCTTATGTCTAATTTTTCTCCTATAGTAGCTATTCTATTTTGTAATACGTCAGCTAATGGAGCATTGTCATCTATATGTATTTCAGTTAATAATCCTTCTATATTTTCATGCTTAGTGTTTAAAGCTAAGTTAGCAGTATCTTTAACAAGTTTTTTGAAATCTTCATTTTTAGCAACGAAGTCAGTTTCTGAATTTACTTCTACTATAGCAGCTAGAGTATTGTCTTCATTCATAACTATGTCAACTAAACCTTCAGCAGCTATTCTATCAGATTTTTTAGCAGCTTTAGATAATCCTTTTTCTCTTAATATATCTATAGCTCTTTCCATATCGCCTTCAGCATCTTGTAAAGATTTTTTACAATCCATCATACCTGCGCCTGTTTTTTCTCTTAAATCTTTTACCATTGCAGCAGTTATATTAGCCATTAATAATTACCTCCCTTATATTATTAATGGTAAGGGAAATTATCCCTTACCATAATTATTAGCTATTACTCTTGTACTAATTCTTGCTCTTCTGCCATTTCTGCAATTGCTTGTCTACCTTCTATTATTGCAGTAGCCATAGCGCCAGTTATTAGCTTAACAGCTCTTATAGCATCATCATTACCTGGTATTGCATAATCTAATTCATCTGGATCACAGTTAGTATCTACTATACCTATTACTGGGATACCTAATCTATGAGCTTCTTGTATAGCTATATTTTCTTTTCTTGGATCTACAACGAATAAAGCTCCTGGTATTTCAGGCATGTCCTTTATACCGTCTAAGTATTTTTCTAGTTTTTCTTTTTCAGCTCTTAACTTTATAACTTCTTTCTTTGGAAGAACGTTGAATGTTCCATCTTCTTCCATTTTTTGTAAGTCTCTTAATTTCTTTATTCTTGTTTTTATAGTTGTATGGTTAGTTAACATTCCACCTAACCATCTTTCATTTACATAGTACATTCCGCATCTTTCAGCTTCTTCTCTTATAGCATCTTGAGCTTGTTTTTTAGTTCCAACAAATAGTATTGGCTTTCCAGTTTCAGCTATTTCTTTAGTGAATCTATAAGCTTCTTCTACTTTTTTAACAGTTTTTTGTAAATCTATGATGTATATTCCATTTCTCTCAGTGAATATATACTGAGCCATTTTAGGATTCCATCTTCTTGTTTGATGTCCGAAATGAACACCAGCTTCTAGTAATTGTTTCATTGATATTACTGCCATTTACTTAACCTCCTGGTTTTTACCTCCGGCTTGTTCATCTCCCTAAAAAACCACTTCAGGGCACCTTTTTAAGGATCTCAATGCCGTGTGTATTTTTAATTTTTTTAACCTATGCTAGTATATCACAGAGATTTTGAAAATACAACATGTTTTTACCTATTTTATACAAATCATTTACATTTTTTATTCCCTAAATAATTATTTCCTTAATGTATAAATGGTATTCATTTTTAACAATATATTTATATAGAAAACAACATAACTATTCATCACATTGTGCTATAATCTTATTTGGTTTTATAATATAAAATTAATTGAAAGGATATAACTATGTCACAAAAACTTAATTACAAAAGCACAATATTTTTTATATTTTTTAACATGGCTATAATAGGTTTTATAGAATGCATGAGAGGAGTTTTCGTAGAACAATTTAAGTCTTCATTTAATGTTACAGATTCTTATATTGGATTTATGTTTGCAATAGCTACATTAGGATATATAATATCAACTTATGTAGGCGGTATCCTTTGTTCTAAATTTGGACAAAGAAAAGTCTTTTTATATTCTATGTTAATAATGTCTATATCTTATATATTAACAGCACTTTCACCTAACTTTATGCTTTTTACTCTAGCTATATTTGTAACTAATATAGGTTCTGGACTTCAAGCTATATCAGTAAACTCTATTTCTCCTATACTATTTGTAGCTTATCAAACTATACTTATAAATTTAACACATTTTTTCTTTGGCCTTGGTGTTACATTAGGCCAACAATTTTCAGGAAAAATGGCTGAAAATAATATAAATTTTAAATATGTTTACATAGGGGCTTTTGTATTATTTCTTATTTCTTATTTAATATCTTTAAAACTTAAGTTTCCTGATGTATGTTTTGAAAAGGCAAATTTAAATCCTTTTTATGCTTTTAAAGATAAGCTTGTAATACTTTTCATCCTTGCACAAGGGTTTTATGTGTTTTCAGAGGTAGGATTTAGTAACTGGTTTGTAAACTTTGCCACAAATTCTTATAATTTTAACATATCTACTGCTACTTCTTATTTATCATTATTTTTCTTTATGTTTACATTTGGAAGACTTATTGGAGGGTTTGTAGTCACTAAATACGGTATAAAGGAAACAATGAGTTTTTCCTTAATATGCGCTACAATATTATTTGCAAGTGGATATTTATTAAAATCTAACTTTACAGTACTTATATCTATATCTGGTTTGTTTTTTTCAATAATTTTTCCTACTACTATAACTATGATAACTAAGGTGTTTGACAAAAATACATCTTATACTATGGGTGTAATACTTACCTATGTGTCTGTAGTTAATATGAGCTTCAATTATATAGTTGGGATATTTAACGATAATGTAGGTGTATATACTTCTTTTGCTTTAATCCCAATTGCATTAGTGTTATCTACTGTGTTTTATATTTCTATTTTTAGAATTGCTAGTAAAAGAGAAGTATTTTAAAATTCGCTATGCTCATATCGCCAACGGCCTTGAGAAACAGGCCCGTTGCTCAAAGTTCGCTTTACTCAAAAAGCCTCGAAAGAGGCTTTTATATATTATTATTTTATAAAGGAGTTCATTTGTTCATAGTTCATCATTCCAAGTTGACTCCCCTTCACAATCCCTTCTTCATCTATAGCATAAGATATTGGTAGTGATATATGAGCATTATATTTTAATGCAGTCCTACCGTTAATATCCAATACAATAGGATAATCAACATTATTTTCTTCTAAAAACTTACTTACTGTATTTATATCTTCTCCTACATCTATTCCTATAACTACTAAATCTTCTTCATTTTCTTTATATACCTTATTTAAATCAGGCATTTCTTTAACACAATAAGGACACCATGTAGCCCAAAAGTTCAACAATACTTTTTTTCCTTTAAAATCTGATAACGTTACGTCTTTTCCATTTATATCTGTAAGTGTAAAATCTGGTGCAGATTTTCCTACTTCCACTACATCAACTTTTTTATCGTTACTACTTTCGTTTATCTCTTTATTTATATTATTTTCAGTATTACTAACTTCTTTATTGTTTTTGGCTAAATACACATACCCCAGAGTAATTACTATTAATATTAATAATATAGATATAATTTTTCTAACCATTTCATACCTCCTATATAAATAATCTACTTATTATAGACAACTTATTAAAAAACACTAATATTCCAAATAGTATAAGTACAATTGCTCCTATTTTATTTATGTATACTACAGATTTTTCATACTTTAGAATAAACTCGCTAAATCTACTTATTAAAATAGCAGTTATAATAAAAGGTATACCCATACCTATAGAGTATATAAACAATAAATATAATCCTTTGTACAAAGTAGCAGTTGTTGATACATATAAAAGTATTGATCCAAGTATAGCTCCTGCACAAGGAGTCCATCCTGCTCCAAATGCCATACCCATAAGAAAAGCTCCTGTAATTTTAGTTGGCTCTTTACTAATTTTAAAGTTTATACTTCTTATATTTAATTTAATAGCCCCTAGCATATTGAGTCCAAATAGTATTATAACAATACCTGATAATTTATAAAGTAGGTTTCTATATTTCACAAAAATACTTCCTATAGCGCTAAATGACAATCCCAGCATCATAAATACTATAGTAAATCCCAATACAAATACTAATGTTCTAATAATTGCTAATACTTTTTTATTTCTTAATTCTTCTTCTAAACTAACTCCAGTTATATATGTAATATAGGCAGGTATCATAGGTAGTATACAAGGTGAGAAGAAAGATAAAAATCCAGCTCCAAGAGCCAAAGCTATCGTAACATCCATTATGGTCATCTCCTTATAATCATTTATATCATTATATTACATTATGTTAAAGAAAAAAACTCATGAACTAAATAGTTCATGAGTTTTTGCTTAATTATCAGAGTTGTTCAATAACATTTTCAGGCGTACTTTTATTGGAACTTTGTCTACAGTGTTATCACTTATTATATCAGTTATTCCAAGTAATTCTTTATCTTTTCCATAGTATTTCATATATCCTAATACATCGCCCTCTTTAACCGGATAATTTATTTCATTTATTTTAATTTCAGAAGTTATTATTTCATCTTTACCTTTTATAGTCCATAATTCATCCCTAGTTTTTAATATAACTTCTAGTTCATCTAATCCTTTTATATATCTTTTTCCTATTAATTCATTTTTATCTTCTAGTTTATATGTTTCAAAATTATTTCTTCCATATTTCAACATAGCTGTAGACGCAGCCATTCTTGCTTCTTTTTTAGTAGCACCTAATGTAACACCTATCAATCTAAAGCTTTTTCCATCATTATTATCGTCAGGAACATTCATAGAAAAACATAAACAATATCCTGCATTTCCTGTGTAACCAGTTTTTATACCATCTACATCAGGATAAATTCTAAGTAATGCATTTGTATTGTTTCTTACAAATCCTCTTTCGGCATTTGAATAAGTGTTCATATCTGTTATTGATACAACTTCTTTTTCGTGGTGATCCATCATATATTTCCCAAGAATAGCTATATCTCTAACTGTAGATATATTTTCTTTTGGAGGTTTTGCTGGCTCACTTAAATCATAAATTGGAAGTCCATTAGTGTTTATAAAATGTGTATTTTTCATACCTATCTCTCTTGCTTTTTTGTTCATTAATTTTACAAATGAATCTACATCTCCTGATATATGTTGAGCTATTGCAACTGCAGCATCATTTCCTGACACTATCATAAGTCCTTTCATAAGATCTAGAAGTTTTACCTCTTCATTTACCTTTAGCTTATAACTTGAACCTCCAACTGAAGCTGCTTTTTTATCTATTTTTACAATATCATCAGGTTTTACCTTTCCAGATTTTATAGATTCTATTGCTACTAAAAAAGTCATCATCTTGCTCAAACTAGCTAATGGTCTTTTTTCATCTGGATTTTTTGAATGTAATATTCTACCAGTTTCTTGATCTATTAAGATAGATGCTTTACTATATTTATCTATTGTTTCCTCATCTTTTGCGTATGAGGAAAATGGTGTTACTAATGTAAAAATCAGAACTAAAGTTATTATACTTTTAAGCTTATTTTTCATGATTTTTCACCTTCTCTGTCGTTAATTTTTTTATATAATAATTTTTTCCTATTAATGGCCAATATACTCTAGTAATTATTTACTAAATATTATCTAGACATTTTTTTAATTAACACAGAAGCCCAAGAAGCAACCATTGTAACACCCAAAAATATTTCTAATATAACTAATACTCGACCAGCTATACTTATAGGAACGATATCTCCGTATCCTACAGTTGCAAATGTAACTACGCTAAAATACCATAACTTTATATAAATCGATATTATTTCATCAATGTTATATGTAAATAATTTATTTATGTCTAAATTTACTATTTCATTTAATGTTGACTCTACTCCAACAAACATATATAAAAGTGCAAATATACTAACTATAAAAAATGATATAATAAATACACTCAGTGGTTTTTCTCCATATCCTATTATATATCTAGATGTTAGATCAAATATCTTAACTCTTATATATTCTCCTCTGTCTTCGAAATCATTTGCCTTTATTATTTTTCCACCGTAATATCTTTCCTTATAATAATAAATTCCCATTCTATCATGATCTCCAAGTGTATTGGCTTGAAGTCTAGCTATTCTATACGCATTTCTACCATTTAGATACTGATTTTTATCGTATTTTACATACTGAATAATAAATTTGGTAACGGTTGAAAATTCTATACCATCTAATTTTGGCATATTTTCTATATTTTTTATTACTAAGTTTTGCCCTTTGAAACTTGTTTTTTGAAAAGGCATATAATTTAAATTTATCTTATTAAATTTTGTTTTATAATAAACACAATTTCCATCAAATAATACTCCTTTAAATGAAACAATATCATTAAATACAGTGTTGTCAAAATATACATCTCCAATAAACTTATAGTTATCAAAATAAGCTTTTTCATTAAATACAGCTTCTGAAAAATCGTATATTATATCTTCATTATTAATTTCATCACTACTATCTAAATCCATTATAAAATCTTCTTCAAATATAAATCCTCTAAAATCAAAAACATATTTATCATTTTCTAATCTTGTTATATTCATATCATTTTCTAAAAAATTCTTTATTTCTCTAACCATTATTTTATTTTCGTTTTCAGTTTTATTAGTTTTGTGAAATAAACAGTATCCTGAATTATCATAAGACTTTCTATTACATTTTATATTATCATCTGTTGATGAAATCCATGTACAAGTCATTTATAAACCTCCAAATATAAAACTTCATATGATTTAGTATTATCAGTTAGTATATTTGTAATTCATTTAAATATATAAAGAAAAACACTTGAAAGATTCAAGTGTTTTGTTAAAATATATTTAATTTATATAAAGCGTAATAACCAATAGATATTAATACTAAAAACCCTATACTTGAAATTTTATAAAGTCTTTTTCTTTGTAATTTTCTTATTTTTCTTCTTTTTTTCATTCTGCTTAAACTCACTTTAACAACCTCTTCATCTATAACGATGTTTTCACTTTCTTTATCTTCTTCATACATACATTTAGCTATATCTACTATCAGATGTTGAATATCATTATATCTTTCTTTCCTTGACCTTTTTGTAAGTTTTTTTATTATATTTATAACTTCATCAGGGATATCATTTAATTCTAATTCATTCCATATTATCCCTTTATTAATAAACATCAATAAATTCTCCATATTATTTTCGCTATAATAAGGTCGCTTCTTAAATATAAGTTCGTAAAACAATACTCCTAGGGAATATATATCACTTGATTTTTCTGTATGACCTATACTAATTTGTTCAGGAGAAAGATAATCTATTTGCCCCACAGTTTTTTGTATATTATTTTTAAATACATTACTATTTGAAGTCATAATTCCAAAATTATTTATTTTTATAACACCTTTTTCATCTAATAGTATATTATGAGGTTGTAAATCTCCATGTATTATATTATACCTATGAGCTATATCTATACCATGGCATATTTGTTTCATTATACTTAGTGTTAAATTCATATCTACTTCTTTTAATTGTAAGATTTTATCTAAACTTTCACCTTCTATATACTCCATAGCTATATAATAATGTTTGTTATCTTCAACATAACAAGTTCCTACATCATATATCTTCGTTATATATGTGCAATCAATATCGTTTAATACTGTTGCTTCATCTATTAAATTTGCTATGAAATTTTCGTTGTCTATTATCCCATCTTTAATAATTTTAAGTGCAACTACATTTGATTTTTCAATATCTTTTGCTTTATATACTGTAGATCTTCTTCCTTCACTTATTAATTCCAATACTTTGTATCTATCTGCTAAGTATGACAATTTATGCTACCTCCAACGTGTTCATGTGATACAAAGTTCTACATTTTTATCTAAAATCCTTTATTTATATAAAAAAACTTTCCTATTTGGAAAGCTTTTTTATAATCTCTAGTGAAGGTTGATTTAATATACCTACAACCATTTTAGCTATTTTCATATTTTCATGTAATATTTGTTTGTTTTTATAATCTAAATCTTTATAATAAAGTGGAATAGGTTTTTTCCCTATTATATTTCTTAGATAATTTTTTATTTTTATATTTATAGATTTATTTCTTTCTTCTTTTGCTATATTTAAGGCTTGTTCTAAGTCTTGTAGTAACTTTTCGAATTTTTCATGTGTCTTTTTTGTATCTTCATAATATCTATAATATTTTTCCTTCATATTTCGTGAAGTTTTAATCTCAGATTTTAGTTCAGAACATATATTTTTTAAGATTTTTTCATCAGTATTATCATCTATTTTATACTTATCAATTTTATTTTCAAAATTTAAATATTCTTCTTCCTCGCATGTTATTGCAAATTCTAAATTAGGTTTGGTTATTGTACTTTTCATTTTGCCAAGGTCTTTTGTCCTTATTACTATTTCTTCTCTTTGAACAGTTGGAAGTTCTATATTTACCTTTTGTATTGTTGAGTATAAATCTATGAATCTAGATAATTCCAAATAAAATCCTTTTTCCTTTAGCTCTATAACTTTTAAATGTATATCATTTATACACTGGATTACATCTTTATATTCTTCAATACTGCTATTATATTCCTTTTTATAATCTTTAGTTGGAAAAACCATTTTTCTTAACGCTTCTTCTAACCATATCAATATTTGTTTTTTTATTTCTTCTCCATATTTGCCTGCATGATTAGCTAAACCATCAATATACTTTGCCATTTCAGCCCTTACTACATCTTTATCTCCAAATTTAATTGATAATGCATCTAGTCTCTTTGTTAATAATTTCTTAGATGTATCTACCAAAGAGTCTATCACATTGTTTTTTATATTAAATCCCAAATATATCCCCTACCTTAATGAATAATTATTAATACCTAACAATTCTATCATAAAAGAATTTATATTTATATAAATAAAATACACCAATTATAATTTTCTTTTTAATATAAAAAACTCGTTGAAGATTCAACGAGTTTATATATTAAAATTCTGCATTTTTTGGAGTTCTTGGGAATGGTATAACGTCTCTTATATTAGACATACCAGTCATATACATTAATATTCTTTCAAAGCCTAAACCAAATCCTGAATGTGTAGCAGTACCATATTTTCTTAATTCTAAGTACCACCAATAATCTTCTCTTTTAAGACCCATTTCTTCTATTCTTGCCTCTAAGTTTTCTAATCTTTCTTCTCTTTGGCTACCACCTACTATTTCTCCTACTCCTGGAACTAATAAATCCATAGCTCTAACAGTTTTTCCATCTTCGTTAAGTCTCATATAGAATGATTTTATATCCTTTGGATAATCAGTAACGAAAACTGGTCTTTTATATATTTCTTCTGCTAAATATCTTTCATGTTCAGTTTGTAAGTCACATCCCCATTCAACTGGATAATCAAATTCCTTACCTGAGTTCTTTAATAACTCTATAGCTTCAGTATAAGTTACTCTGCCGAAATCTGCGTTTACTATGTTGTCTAATCTTTCTAATAAACCTTTATCTATTAATTCGTTAAAGAATGCCATCTCTTCTGGTGCATTTTCTAAAACATAATTTATTATATATTTTATCATATCTTCTGCTAATTCCATGTTGTCTTCTAAGTCTGCAAATGCAATTTCAGGTTCTATCATCCAGAATTCAGATGCATGTCTTGCAGTGTTAGAGTTTTCTGCTCTAAATGTTGGTCCAAATGTATATATATTTCTAAATGCCAATGCCATTATTTCGCCTTCTAGCTGACCACTAACTGTTAGATTAGCTTCTTTACCAAAGAAATCATCTTTATAATCTATAGCTCCACCTTCAGTTTTAGGTATATCATGTAAGTCTAGTGTAGTTACTTTAAACATTTCTCCTGCACCTTCGCAGTCACTTCCAGTTATTATTGGACTATGAGCATATACAAATCCTCTGTCTTGGAAGAATCTATGTATAGCATAAGCTGCCAATGATCTTACTCTAAATACAGCTGAGAACGTATTACTTCTTGGTCTTAAGTGAGCTATAGTTCTTAAATATTCAAGACTATGTCTTTTCTTTTGAAGAGGATATGTACTATCAGATAATCCTTCTACCACTACATTTTTAGCATGTATTTCTACAGGATGTTTAGCTGTTGGTGTTTCAACAACTTCACCTTCAATATGTATAGACGAACTTATAGGTAATTTTTCTATTTCCTTGAAATTTTCTAATTTTTCATCAAATACGATTTGAATGTTTTTGAAAAAACTTCCATCATTTAATTCTATGAAGCCAAAGTTTTTAGAACTTCTAGAAGTTCTTATCCACCCAGCTATTTTTACTGTTTGTCCTACATGATCTTGAGAATTTCTGTATAATTCTCTTATTGTTAAAAATTCTTTTTGCATATTAAATCCTCCTTAGTATTTTTGTACAATATCCTTATAATTAAAAAAAGCCCTTCATCCCTATAAAAGGGACGAAAGGCTATATTCTCTCGCGGTACCACCCAAATTGTCGTATACACGACCAACTCATTAAGCACATATATGCTCTTTGTCTATAACGGGACAATGCCGTCTAAGTCTACTCTCCAAAGTGGATTTCGGTTAGAAGCTCCAAGATGTTCTTCAATATAGACCTCGTACTAGGATTTCACCATCCCCAGCTCTCTAAAACTACATTCTATATCTACTCTTCTTTTCATCGCTTATAATTATTATTATCATTATGTTATTATTTCTTATTTTAAGAAAATTATAACAGTATAAAATTACCAAGTCAACATATTTTCTAAACTTTGTGTGAATTTCTTACATATAAAAGACTTTTACATTATTATCCTAAGTTTTTATGTGCAATACTCATCATAAGCCTTATTCTATTAAGTTGATTTACTTTTGTTTCACTAGGATCATAATCTATAGAGGATATATTTATGTATGGGTAATCTTCTTTAAGTTTCTTAAAAATTCCTTTTGATACAACATGACCTGGTAAACATCCAAAAGGTTGCATACTTAATATATTTTTTATGTCATTTTTTACATAGTCAACTATTTCGCCAGTCACTATCCATCCATCTCCAATTTGATTTCCTAGAGATATGTAGTTTTGTGCAGATTTTGCTAACTCATATCCCATTGGGGCCTTAAAAAATCTTTTACTTTGTTTTAATGACTTTTGCATATCTTTTCTTAAAAATTCTAGAAGACCCACAGCTATATTAGATGTGTTCAATCCTATAAGACTAGGACATATATTTTCATGTTCTAATTTTCCTCCATACCCACAATATAATAAAAAGCTCATAAAATCTGGTGCTATAACCTCTGCTCCTTCTTGTTCTAAAAGAGCTATTATATTGTTATTAGAAAAATCATTAAACTTTATATATATATCTCCTGTAAGCCCAACCTTTGGTTTTATTACATCTTCATATATAGGTAATTTATCAAAATCATTTACTATATTGTATATATTTTTTTTATATTCACCTACATTATTGCTTTTCAAAGATTTTTTACACTTTTCTACCCAATTTTCATATAGTTTATTTGCTGAATTTTTTTCTTTTTCATAAGGTCTAGTTTTAAGTAATACCTTGGTTAATAAATCTCCATATACTATTGACTGGCCTATTTTATATAAAAGATTTGGACTTAACCTAAGTTTTGGACTATTCTTATCTTTTTCAATTGACAATGGTATAACAGGTATATTTTCTAATCCTTGTTCCTTAAATATACCTCTTAGTATATCTGTCATATTACTTGCAATACATGGTCCGTTGGTTTTTACCATAAGAATTGCAATTTTATTAAGGTCATATTTATTTGACTTTATAGCTTTCATTACCTGACCTATAACTATTATAAATGGATAACACAAATCATTATTTGCATACTTTAATCCTTCTTTTATAGCATCTTCATCACCATTTTTTAAAAGTTCTGCCTTGTATCCAGAGTTTTCAAATGCAGATTCCATAAAATTTAAGTGTATATCACTTACTTGTGGTATTAATAGTGTGTAAGAATCTTTTATATTTACATTATTATTTATAACATATTCATTTTGATTTACAGATATATAATCTTCTTTATTACTATAAGTATTTCTTAATTCTCTTTCTTTTATTGAAGACACTAATGAACGTATCCTTATTTTAGCTGACCCTAAATTATTTATTTGGTCAATTTTTATTAAAGAATGTATTTTATTTTTTGATTTTAATATCTTCTCTATTATATCAGTTGATACTGCATCTGTTGTACATCCAAAGGAAGTAAGTTGTATAATATCTAAATTTGGATTTTCACAAACTACATTTGCTGCATTGTAAAGCCTTGAATGATAGATCCATTGATTTGATATATCTATATTTCCCTTTGACAAATGAGCTATACTATCTTCAGTTAGAACAGCAAATCCCAGAGAATTTATAAGATTTGGTATTCCATGATTAATTTCAGGGTCTAGATGATATGGTTTTCCAGCTAAAACTATCCCCCTTATATTCTTATCTTTAAGGTATGCAATTGTCTTTTTACCCTCATTTTCTATGTCAAATTTGTATCTATATAATTCTTCATAGGCTTTATCTACAGCTATTTTCGTTTCCTTTAATGATATATTCTCATCTTTTAAAACCTCTAACAGTCTATAAGCTAATTTACTTTTATGTTCCAATGATAAATAAGGATTATAAAACTTTATATTTTTATCTTTTATCTTATCAATATTTAAGTTTATATTTTCCGTATAAGATATAACTATTGGGCAATTGTATACATGGTTTTTAGATTTGTTTTCTTTAACATTATAATATATAGCAGGATAAAAAATCTTACCTACACCTTTGTTTATTAAATCTATTACATGACCATGAGTTAATTTTGCAGGATAACAAATAGATTCTGATGGTATAGTATCTATTCCCATTTCATAAATTTCTTTAGAAGATGGAGAAGATAATACAACCTTATATTTAAGAGTTGTAAATAATGTATGCCAAAATGGATAGTCATCGTAAATATTAAGTACTCTCGGTATACCTATAACACCTCTTATAGCTTCATCATCGCTTAAGGCTTTGTATGAAAACAATCTTTCTAATTTATATTCATATAAATTAGGCAATTCTATTTTATTATCTACCTTAGTAGTTTTTTCGCATCTATTTCCACTTACAAAGTTTTTGCCATTTTCAAATTTGCTTATTGTCAACAAACAATTATTTGTACACATACTACATCGTTTATTTATAGTACTATATTTAAAATTATCAGCAGCATATTCATTTATAAGGGTAGTATTTATATTTCTACTTTCATACTTTAAGTTGTATTTTTCCTTTGCTATAATTGCACATCCAAATGCTCCCATTATTCCTGATATATCAGGTTTTATAACTTCTTTATTTAACTCTAATTCCAAAGATCTTAAAACAGCATCATTATAGAAAGTTCCACCTTGAACTACTATATTTTCACCTAAATTAGATGCATCCCTTAGTTTTATCACTTTATACAGTGCATTTTTTACTACTGATAGACATATACCTGCTGCTATATCACCTATATCAAACCCTTGTTTTTGAGCTTGCTTTACACTTGAATTCATAAATACTGTACATCTAGTTCCTAAATTAACAGGAGACTTTGATTTTACTGCATAAGATATAAATTCTGATAAATCAATGTTTAATGAATTAGCAAATGTCTCTATAAATGACCCACATCCAGATGAACAAGCTTCATTTAACATAATAGAATTTATAACTCCATTATCTATTTTTAAACATTTCATGTCTTGTCCACCTATATCCAAAATACAATCCACATTTGGTAGAAAGAATTTTGATGCTTTATAGTGTGCTACTGTTTCTACTTCTCCAACATCTACACCTAATGCATTTTTTATAAGGCCTTCTCCATAACCAGTTACACATGAATGGGCTATTTTTATATCTTTATTTATATTTGAGTACATATTTTTTAATCCATTTACAACTGACTCTAGTGGAGTTCCATTATTATTACAATAATAAGAATAAATTAGTTCACCCTGTTCACTTATAAGAGCTAGTTTTGTAGTTGTAGATCCAGCATCTATGCCTAAATAAGCTTCTCCTTTATATGAATTTATATCTATTCTTTTTACTTTGTTTAAGCTATGTCTTTTTTTAAATCTCATATAATCATTTTCATCTAAAAACAATGGTTTTGATGAAGTTTCATTAAAATATACCTTGAGATACAATTTTTTTATATTGTCATAAAGTATATCACTTTTAAATGGTTTATTATCTATAGAACTTAAAGCTGCTCCTAATGCAACAAAATATTGAGAATTTGGTGGTACAATTATTTCATTTTCTTTAAGATTTAAAGTTTCTACAAACCTAGTTCTAAGTTCTTCTATAAAATAAAGAGGCCCACCTAAAAATGCAACTTTTCCCTTTATAGGTTTCCCCTGTGCAAGTGCTGTAATAGTTTGATTTACTACTCCTTGAAGTATAGATGCAGCTATATCTTCTTTTGATATTCCCTCATTTAAAAGTGATTGAACGTCAGTCTTTGCAAATACTCCACAACGAGATGCTATTGGATGTATAGTTTTATGTTTTTTTGCAAGGTTCCCTATTCCTTCCCCATCAGTTCTAAGTAATGACGCCATTTGATCTATATATGACCCAGTTCCTCCAGCACAAGCTCCGTTCATTCTTTGATCTATTGTAGATCCAAAGTATGTTATCTTTCCATCTTCCCCACCTAATTCTATAGCAACATCCGTTTGCGGTATGTACTCTTGTACTGAATTTGTACAAGCTATAACTTCTTGAATAAAAGGAACTTTTAGGTCATCTGCTATGTCTATTGCTCCTGATCCAGTCATACTTATAGTTATTTCTCTTCCCTTAATTATATCTTTTACTTCATCTAAGATATTAATTAAAGTACTCTTTATATCAGACAAATGTCTCTTATAAACCTTATATACTATATCTTTATTTTTATCTAATATAACTATCTTGACTGTTGTGGACCCTATATCTAAACCTATGTTTAATAATCTATTCATAGGTACCACCTCCGTAAATTTTATTATAATTACCTATTATTAACAATTTTGAGGTTATTTAACTCTGATATGTAAAATTTTTACTATTATAGTTTAAAAAACATTAAAGTAGTAATACTAAAATTGTAGGAGGTTTTGTATGAGTAGATTAATTTTTATTTTTATAATAGCATTTTCTATATTTATAGGAGCGTTTAGAGAAGATGAACACCACGGTCACTTTACAAATGAAATAGATAAATCGGAAAATATAAAAATCTCAGGTGATATTTTAAGAGAAAGTATATTCAATTATATAAGTTGTTTAGATGCAGGACTTGATATAATAGATAATTCTATGCCTGTAATGGGAGGGCTGAAGAATTTTACTTATGAAAAAACTTATAATAAGGTAATGAAAAATCGAGAATTTATAAGTCACATTGTTGAAGATGGAGAAAATTTAGACGACATCATAAAAAAATATAATACTGACATAGATGATATAGATGATTTTAGAAAAGTTATAAAAGAAAAAAACAAAACTAAAGTATCAGATACTTACAATATACAATCTGGAGAAGAATTATTAATACCATCAGAAAAATAAGCCTTGTATGAATAAAGGCTTATTTTTTATATATACATACTATTCCATCATGTTCTTTTATATTTAAAACACTGTCTTTATACTCAACCTCAAAATTTGCATATGCAGAATGAAGGTCTATATTTGCAAGTAAATGAACTGTCATATAATGACTTTGTTTACTTAATCTAAGGATAACACCTCTTACCCAATTAAATTGGATTCTAGATGTAATTCCAAAATCATTATTCCCTAGATCTATATCTAAGGGTCTATTTTTTATATCTACAAATATATCAGCATCTAATTCATCTTCTCTTATTATCCTAGTTTCAAAATCACAATTTAAAGTTAAATTTCCTATATTAAGCATATCTTCCTCCAATATTATCCTATGATTAATTAGTATAAGCCAATTATACACTTTCTATTTAATTCTAAATACTATAGATTTGTAAATTAATTTTTTTGGAAATAATATACATAGTGTTATAATATAGGTGAAATCTTTATATATGGAGGAAAATTTATGAATAGTACACTTTTAAATATAGAACCTAAATCTGTTTTTAATTATTTTGAGGAAATTTCTTCAATTCCAAGATGTTCTAAAAGTGAAAAAGCTATAAGCGATTATTTATATAACTTTGGTAAAAACTTAGGCCTTGAAACAATACAAGATGAAGCTTTAAATATAATAATAAAAAAACCAGCAACTAACGGTTATGAAAATGCACCTACAGTTATACTCCAAGGGCATATGGATATGGTATGTGAAAAAAACAGAGAAACAATACATGATTTTGAAAAAGATAATCTAAAACTTAGAATACAAGATGATATGATTTATGCAACAGGAACTACACTCGGAGCTGACAACGGTATAGCGGTTGCTTACTCTATGGCTATACTTGGGTCAAATAATATAGAACATCCACCACTTGAAGTATTAATTACTGTAGATGAAGAAGCAGGTATGAATGGAGCCAAGGCATTAGATGGGAATTTGTTATCTGGCAAATATATGTTAAACTTAGATTCCGATGAAGAAGATGTATTACTAGTAAGCTGTGCTGGTGGTATTAGGGCAAATTTAAGTTTACCAATAAATTACATAACTGCTGATAAATCTTTAAATGCATACTCTGTAAATATAAAAGGTTTACAAGGTGGACATTCTGGTTCTGATATAGATAAAGGAAGAGGAAATTCAAACAAATTACTTGGAAGGGTTTTACATGTATTAAATGATGATATAGATTTTGATTTAGTTTGTATAAGCGGTGGCTCTAAGGACAATGCAATACCAAGAGAAGCTGAAGCTATCATTCTAACTAATGACAACTGTAATTTACAAGAAGTTGTAAAAAAAATGCATTTGGCTATATCTAATGAATTAAAATCTTCAGATCCTAACTTTGAATTATCAATAGATAAAATAGAAAATAATTTTCAAAATGTATTTGATGATATTACTAAGCAAAAAGTTATTATGCTAATTGATTTAATTCCTAATGGTGTTCAAACAATGAGTACGGATATAAAAGACTTAGTTGAAAGCTCAACTAACCTAGGGGTTATACAAACTGATCAGAATAATATAATATTTAGAAATGCTGTAAGAAGTTCAGTAGAAAGCCTGAAGGTCGAAATAACTAATAGAATTAGTTCTTTAGCATATGCACTTCATGCTAACCTTGTTCTTGAAGGAGATTATCCTGGATGGGCTTATAATAAGGATTCTAAATTGAGAGACATATGTGTAGATGTTTATAAAAATATTTATAAAAAAAATCCTATAGTTACTGCTATACATGCAGGTCTTGAATGTGGTTTATTAAAAGAAAAATTGGAATATGTAGATATAATATCTTTTGGCCCTAATATGTATGATTGCCATACTCCAAATGAACATTTAAGTATCTCATCTACTCAAAAAACATGGAATTATATCATTGAAATATTAAAGTCTATTAAATAAGAAATATATATAATACCTCAAAATATATTAAAGTAATTATGTGTTTTAAACTTTATTTATTTCTAAAATATGATTATAAACTTTAGATTATTAATTTTAGAGTTTATTAGTATGTTATAAATGCAAAAAAGTGTATATCTATTCTTTAAAATAGTATATAATAATCCTATAAATATAAACAAATACAAAGAGGTGATTATAATGTGCATGCATGAGAGCGTTACTCTGTGTCCAACTGTTACTACTTTTTTAGGATTAGATAATAGATATACATTAGCTTGTTCATGTTGTAAAAAAGATATTCTTTTAGAAGGTACAATTAAAGAAATATCTACTATTTTATCATCTAATCAATATAAATTAATTCAAGGTAACTACCTAATATCTAGAATGAACGAATTATATATTTAATATATATAAAGGCTTTGGTTAATCCAAAGCCTTTTTGTTTTAAGTATTTAATTTAAATTAATTTTATTCATATAACATCTTTATTCTATACATATAATATTTTTCTTCACGTATCATATGATTTGGAATTAAAGATTTTAATGTTCCCGATCCAAGAACATTACAGCCTTCTCTTAAAACTTCTACACTTTCAAGGTAGGAAATGAATTTATCTATCTCTTTTTCAACTTCTTTATTTAGATATAATAAAGATCCATTTTCTACACCTGTTCTTTCAAATATCTTGTACATTTCATAAGATTTTATAAACAATTCACGGAATCTCTTTGAAAATTTATCCCCTATATAGATAAATTCAGTCTCAACTGCATCTAAATCAGAAGCCATAGCTGAAGCATGGCCAGACGCATCTGGTAACCATGTCTTATGTAGTCTAATATTTTCTAATGCCTTATTATAAGGTGTAGTTCCTTGAATTATACACAAAACTCTATAATACTCCATAGCTTCATTTATCATATGATTTAAAAATGTAGGTGTTAGAGATAATCCTATATTACATTTTATCAACATTGTCAGCATCTCTCTTTTAAAATCAACAAATTGTTGAAGTGCAATAATATTCTTTGGAATTAAACTAAGAGCCTCTTTATTTGACATGTCATCTGGTAAATTTCTCGCTTCTTCATGTAAGTTTGCAAATAAATCCATAAAATATTTAGCCTTTTGAATATATTTATATTCATTTGGTGCTAAGCTAGTATATTGAAATTCGCCGTGATCTCTCATTATTCTAGTCCAAAATTCTATTTCTTTTTTTATATTAAACATATAATACCTCCTACATTTTTCAATATCAGTGTATTATATGTTTAATATAAAATATTGTGCTCAAAAATTCGCTATGCTCATATCGCCAACGACCTTGAGAAGATGGTCCGTTGCTCAAAAAAGACTACCGAAAACGGTAGCCTCTTTTTGTATTAAATTCTATTGAATAATTGGGGTCAATTATGCGTTAGCCTTAACTTCACCTAACATTTTTGGAAGATCTGCTTTAGCATCCCCACTTATTAATTGTAGGTTAAATACATCTTGTAATACTTTTAATACTCCTGGTGATATGAATTTTGGAGCTGATGGTCCAACATACATGTTCTTAACACCTAAGCTGAATAATCCTAATAGTATTG
>NZ_JBYVNY010000012.1:0-99599 GCF_058146105.1 Sporacetigenium sp. TC11
TTATCACAAGATACAAATGGTCATGGAACATTAGTAGCTGGAATAGTAGGTGGAAGAGGAAGGGTGAATCCTCAATATGTAGGTGTAGCACCCGGTTCAGAACTTATAGTAGTAAAGTTAGCAGAAACAAATGGATATTATAGTAAGGTTGATCTTATGGCAGGAGTATACTATGCATATTTAAAATCGATAGAGCTAGGGCGGCCATTAGTTATAAATATATCTTTGGGAAGTAATTTTGGTGGAGTATCAGGAACAACTATATTTGAAAACCTACTTTTTTATGAAGATAGAGGAGTAGTTACTGTTGCTGCAGCTGGAAACGAAGGCAATACACAAACTCATTATTCAGGGACTATAATACAAGGAGAAAGTAGAGATATATTATTAGAAGTAGGGGCAAATGAAAGGGATATACAGCTTCAGTTTTGGGGAAAAAGACCTGATAAAATATCTGTATTAATAATATCCCCATCAGGGGAATTAAGTGAAACATCAACAGTTAGAGATTTAGCTACAGTTTCAGGAATATTTGATTATGAACTTACA
Organism: Sporacetigenium sp. TC11; assembly: GCF_058146105.1. Taxonomy (NCBI): domain Bacteria; kingdom Bacillati; phylum Bacillota; class Clostridia; order Peptostreptococcales; family Tepidibacteraceae; genus Sporacetigenium; species Sporacetigenium sp. TC11. The sequence continues at coordinate 550 of NZ_JBYVNY010000012.1, forward strand.
ACATATGAAATTTTTTATGACTATCCTGATTTTTTCTCTGGTGATCAGTTAGCACTAATAACTTTAAGAGATATAAAACCGGGAATATGGACAGTTAGATTAAGTGGAGACTATATAGTTGATGGGCATTATGATATGTATTTACCCAATCGGTCTCTATTACAGTCTGGAACTAAATTTTCAGAAGCAGACCCTTTTGGAACCTTAAACTATCCATCATCATCAAATGAAATGATTACAGTAGGAACATACAATACTGTAAATAATAGTATATGGCAATCTTCATCGAGAGGCCCAACAAGATTAGAAAAGTTAAAGCCAGATATTGTAGCTCCAGGAGTTAATATAATATCTACTTACCCAGGTGGTGGATACAGTAATATAACAGGAAGTAGTGCAGCAGGGGCACATGCATCTGGAGCTGTTGCATTGTTTTTGGAGTATGTATTAGTTAATGGAGCTAATCCTATTGTATCATATGTACAAATGATAAAATCATTTATGTTGCAAGGAGCTAGAAAATTTCCAGACATAACATATCCAAACGTTTCATATGGTTATGGATTATTGGATATTAGGGGAATGTTTGACCAATTTAGATAAAAGAGGTGATATAATTGGCTGACTTATCACAATTTGTAAAGTCATATTTTATTTTATATACAGGAGATATAAGAGCTGCTTTAAGCTCTATAGGACTTAGTAATATAATAATATTAAATGCAAAAAATGCATTACTTTATGCTCCAGAAAATTTTAATGATGCATTACTAAATACTATTAAACAAATAGATTTATGGAGAAGTTACTTTCCAATGAGCCATCTAGGAACTGTTACAAATAATCTATCAAATGGAGTAAGTGTTAGAGATGCTGTAGGTTCCCAGGTTCTTATACAAGAACAAACTGCATATGTAGATCTAACTGGAAGAGGAGTATTAATAGCCATAATAGATTCAGGTATAGACTATACCCACCCTGATTTTATATACCCAAATGGAAATTCTAAAATAATTAGATTATGGGATCAAGAAAACCAACAGGGAACCCCACCAGAAGGGTATTTATTTGGAACCGAATATACAAATGAGCGAATAAATGAAGCGATAGTAAATAATGATACATCATTATCTGTTGATAGTTTAGGATATGGAACTTTAAGTGCAGGTATGGCAGCTGGAATAGGAAACGTGTCTACAACATATAGGGGGGTGGCAATAGGTGCAGAATTAATAGTTGTAAAACTAAAGCCACTTTTAAATATTTATACGGAAGATAGAATATATTATAGCCATATAGACCTCTTTGCAGCGATAGATTATGTTATGAGGGTAGCACAGGAACTCAATAGACCATTAGTTATAAATTTATCTATAGGAGGTAGATTCGGAAATTATTCAGATACAACATTTCTAAATGCCCTAAGATCCCAACTTAGAAGAGGTGTTGTAGTAGTAAGCGGTGCTGGAGATGATGGGAATGCAGATATTCATTATTCAGGAAGATTTTCGGTAAACGGAGAAACTCAAGATGTAGACATAGAGGTAGGAGAAGGACAGAGAAATTTAGATATATATCTTAGTGCGGATATGCCAGATAAAGTATCTATATCAATTATAAGCCCTTCTGGTCAGATGACGCGGAAATTAAGTTATAAAACAGCTTTTCATTCAGGAATATTTAATATAGAGGATGTGAATTATTCTGTAACATATTTTTATCCAGAAATATTAACTGGAGATTTAATTGCAACTATAAGGCTTGAAGATGTTAAGCCAGGTATATGGACGATAAGATTGTATGCTGATTATGTAGTAAATGGAATACATGATTTATATTTGCCTCCTAGAAATATGTTACCTGTAGGTACTAGATTTGTAAAGTCAGACCCATTTGGAACTATAGATTTATTTGGAGTCGATCAGAATATTATTACAGTGGGAGCTTATGACGTTATAGCAAATGGGGTAGCTCGAATTTCATCTAGGGGAACACTAAATCAACAAGATACCATAAAACCTGATTTAGTGGCTCCTGGAGTAAATATAATATCTACATTTCCAGGAGGAAGTTATAATACTATAACAGGAACAGGTGCTTCAAGTTCAATTGTAGCAGGTGTTGTGTCATTATTACTTCAGTATTTCATTGTAGATAGAAATAGCTTACAATCTGCATATACAGAAATTATAAAAACCTATTTAATAGCTGGAGCTGATACTAAGTTAATATATAGTTATCCTAATGTATCTGAAGGGTATGGACTTTTAAATATAGAAGATACATTAGTACAAATAGATTTAACTATATAATAATGCTCAAATTATTAGTAACAGTATAGTATGTACTTCATATATTAATATTAGGCATAGTTGTACAAATACTTAGCCAATATTAATATATAAAGGAGTAAAACTATGAAGTGTAAAAAATGCGGATGTAACTCAGAATATAAACCTGAATGTGAAACTTATACAGAGCCTGAATACGAATATAAACCTTGTAATTGGGTTAATCCTATGTGGATGAATTATCCAACTTGGCCAATGAATGTTCAAGGACAATGCCAACAAGCTCCCGAATGTCCAAAAACATATGTAGAGCCTATGTATGATATGACACCTATGTATTACACAGGACAAATGAATAAAGAATATCCTCTTATAATGCAACAATCTGTAAATATAGATTTTGATATTATGCAATATTATATGTGGATGTATCAAAATATGATGATGCAATTTATGAACCAAATGGCGCAACAACCAACACCAATGCCAATGCCAATGCCAATGCAACAACCAATGCCAATGCCAACACCGATGCCAATGCCGATGCCAATGCCGATGCCAACACCACAACCAATGCCAATGGAACAATTTATACCAGAAGAAATTCCATTCCCAATGCCACAACCGATAGTTCAACCTACTACACAACCAAAAAAATTAAAAGGATAAATAAAATGGCTGGTGAAAACCAGCCATTTTATATTTAAAGAAATTTTAATTTCCAACTGCTAAACTTGAGCAACTAGCCTGCTTTTCAAGGCCGTTGGTGACATGAGCGCAGGGAATTTTATTTAGTTAATTCAGATTCTATATACTTATATATTTTTTCCATCATTTCATTAAATTTTTGAGCAGCAAGAAGATAGTTATTAACCTCATTAGATCTAAAGAAATTTTCATATTCCTTATTTAGTTGTGCAAGCTTTTCTTCCATTTGCTGTCCAGGTTGATATCTTGAGTATATAGTATTTTGTTTGTATAAGTAAGAATCAAGCTGTTTTTTAAGATTTCTATTTTTTTCTACAATAGCCTTAGAACTATTAAGTTCTATAAACTCTCTACTCATTTTTATAGAACTTGCAAGTGCCTTAGCATTTTTAGTTACATCCATAGTAAATCCTCCTTGTAAACTTTAAAATTAGACTCTATATATTATAATCATCAATAAGGATAAGTGTTACATAAGATAAACATATAAAAGTCTTAGTAACAGAAACATAAATCCAAACATATTATAAATTAAAGGAGGACAACTTCTTTGTTAATTTATAAATGGGAGGTAACTTATGTATAATTATTATCTAGCTCAAAATGATGATAATGAACCTAACTATACACCACAAAGACCACAAGGGTCACAGGGAGATGTATCTCTGTTCATATCTCCAGGGGCGATAGAAGATGCTATAAGAAGATGTAGAAGTAGATGGATATTTATATGGGAAAGGGGTAAAAGAAGAGGATATTGGATGAGAGTTAATTATTTGGATAGACAAACTGTTGGAGGAAGAGTAAGAGGACGACAATTTTATGTTGATTTACAAAATATAGAAGCAATATCATGCTACGAAAGACAATCTCAACCACCAAGACCACCAAGACCACCAAGACCAGGTCAACCTCAAGGACCAAATTTCCCATGGTGGTGGATGTTCTAAATTACTAGGATATTATAATTTATACGGTTTGCAGATAAGTTATAATATCCAACTGCTAAACTTAAGCAACGTACCTGCTTTTCAAGGTCGCTTAAGACATGAGCGTAGCGAATTTTTAATAATATATTTGAAAAATAGGCATTAGTAGTAGCAAAAAAATTTATAATGAATAGATTATATTAAGACAACTTTAGGATAAAGACACTGTAGATAAACTTCAAATTTATTTATATTATCACTAATAATAATGACAACGTGTATCAAAAATATAAATAAAAAAAGGTATAAGATTGACAATATCTTATACCTTTTTTATGTGTAATTATGCCGTCTCATATTTGGTATTGTACCACCCTTCGCGTATATCGTCTACGCTATATGATTCAGATATATTCTTATAAAGTACATATCTAACAGTTCCGTCTTCTCTAGTTCTTGTAGTACCTACCTTAAATCCTGCATTTAGTATGTTATTAAGGCTATATACATTTTCAACAGCAACAGTAGTTAGAACATACCTCTTACCTCTAATTTGAGATAATTTTATTCTAGTATCTAATAATATAGATTGAAGAGCATTTCCTCTATATGATGGATGAACCATAACAAAACCAGATATATAAGTGTTTACAAAATCTTCAGCAGGTATCTCTAGTTCATTCATCAACTCTATGTCAGATATAGAAGGAGTTTCACAAAGTGCACTTGCTATTATTTCATCTTCTACATAACAGCCTATTATAAAACCACCTCTATTTAATATTTCTTGCAAATAATCATGATCTCTAAACTTTAGCCAACTCTTTCCATCAAGGCTATCATTAACTATATTATATAATTTAATGATATCATCAAAATTTTCCTCATTTATATAACGTATATCGGCATATACATTATTAGTAGGAACTCCATTGACCTTAGATAGAAGTATTTTAGTTATCATCGCAACACCTCTTTTCTAGAAATTTATTTAATTATATCACAAATCCAGTGATTTTCAATGAAATTTTTTAAAACGCTACCAATTTTTTTAAAATGCTATTAAATTCCTTTAAATAGCTTTGATTTACTTTAAATAATTAGATACTGGGGGTGTCATTTATTGGTTGTATTAATATCAAAAAAGAAGTTTTTAAAATTGATATCTGTTGTAGTAATATTTTCTTTTTTTATAGTTGGAGTAATGTATGGTAGCGAATATCTAGCGATAAAGAATACACTAAAAAATTTAGAAAATACTGAAGAGACATTTTCAACAAAAGAAGATTATACTCAATATCAAAAGATGTTAGAAAGTATATTCGACTATAGGAATAAAGCTATATTAGAGCAAAATGAAGAAATACTTAAAGGCTTATACGATACAGAACATAAATATGGAACCTGGGCATATGAGCATGAAGTAAAGAAAATGAAGTATCTAAACAATTGGTCTTATAAGCAAGGGGTAAAATTCAAAGATATAAAAACTAGAGTAAAGGTTAGAGCAGTTAAAGAAAAGGAAGAGAATTTATACAGTGTTATATGTACAGTATCAACAGAATATACATATTCATATGAAAATGAACCAAAGGTGACTAATGTTAGTAGAATAGGAACTCATCATTATCTAAACCTTAGAACAGAAGATGGAGTTTATGTTATAACTAAGGAATGGTATACAGACCCATTTGCAGATTCACTAAATCTAGATAATATAAAATCTGATGAGATAAAAGAATATATAATTAATCAGAAACCTGTACAATTAGAGCTAAAAGAAACGGTACAAAAGGCTGTCGATTATGCTCATATGTACAGTGGAGCTGCAGGTGATGAGGAATATGGATTAAAATATAATAATGCTAAGTACAGGGACCATAATCCAGATGGCGGAGATTGTGCAAATTTTGCTTCTCAAATAATATTTGAAAGTGGAGCTTTTAAGAAAAATGGAACATGGAACTATGCAAATGGTTCAGGAACAAAGGCATGGTTAAATGCTCAGGGATTTAAAAATTATATATTGAATAGTGGAAGAGGGTCATTAATAGCTAAAGGAAGTTATGAAGATGTTTATAAGGTAGCTTATAATCTAAGACCTGGAGACGTTGTTGCTTATGAAAAAAATGGAAGAATAACACATGTGTCAACAGTGACTGGACTTGACTCAAAGGGATATCCCTTGGTTACTTGCCACAATACTGATAGGAAGCTAGTTCCTTGGGATTTAGGATGGAGTAATAAAAAAATAAAATTTCACTTATTACATGTACATTATTAAAACGAGGCCTATACTTGAGCAAAGTGAATTTTTTCCGTTAGTTACACTTGCAAAATAAATTGACAATATTATAAAATAGATGGTAAAATATTACTAATGTTACAAGTGTTTGGTAACAAATAAGTTTTAGTTTTTAGGAGGAATTTGCAAATGAAAACTGGAGTAATAAAATGGTTTAACAACGAAAAAGGATTTGGATTTATATCAGTTGAAGGAGAAAATGATGTATTCGTACACTTCTCAGCTATATCAGGTGATGGATACAAGTCTTTAGAAGAAGGTCAAAGAGTTGAATTCGAAGTAGTTCAAGGAGCTAAAGGACCACAAGCTGCTAACGTAGTTAAGTTATAATAGCAGATTTATATATAGATTTACTTGATTTATATAGTAACACTGATAGTATAACATGCTAAGTTAAAAGCTAGAGCCGCTGATATTCAGCGGCTTTTTTAATTAAAACACAAATTATTGCATATAAAATAATTGATAGATTAATTTTTAATTTAAATGTATAATTAGGTTGTTGAAATAAATAATCTTTAGAAGTTTCTTCACAATAAATTCATATTAAAGTGATATAGTACTATTGTATTTGGAAACATGGGAGGTGCGCATTTTGAATATACTATTTTTCCTTACACCAAAAAAAGATGTTGCATATTTAGATGAAAAGGACACTATGAGACAGGCATTAGAAAAAATGGAATACCATAGATATACTTCTATTCCTATAATAGATAATGAAGGTAAATATTTAGGTACCATAACAGAAGGTGACTTGCTATGGTCTCTAAAAAATTCTCTTGGACTAGATTTAAGAAGTACAGAAAATATATTAATTAGAGAAGTTCCAAGAAGAATGGATAATAAACCAGTATCAATAAATGCAAATATAGAAGACTTAATATATACTGCAATGCATCAAAACTTTGTACCTGTAATAGATGATCAAGATGTGTTTATAGGTATAATAAAAAGAAGTGATATAATACAATATTGCTATCAAAAAATGTATGAAAAAAACTTAGAAATAGCCTATACTTAAAAAGGTCTTCCTCAGGAAGACCTTTTTAATATTTAAAATTATCCATTAAATTTAACTGGATATTTAGCTTGTAATTCATTAACTTTATTAGTATAAATTTCATTTTGCTTTTGGTAAGTTAAGCCCTTAGTTATTTCAGCTCTAACTTCATCTAAAGATGCTTGACCACCTTGGTTTCTATCTTCAACTTTTATTAAATGATATCCAAATTCAGTTTTAACAGGACCTTTAACTTCACCTGGGTTCATGTTAAATACTGCTTCTTCAAACTCAGGAACCATTTGACCTCTTCCAAAACTTCCTAAATCTCCACCAACTTCTTTAGATGGACACTGAGAACATTGTAAAGCTGCTTCTTCAAATTTCATCTCACCAGTATTTATTTTGTTTAATAAATCACTAGCTTCTTCTTCACTTTCAACTAATATATGGCTAGCCTTTGCAGTTTCTGGATTCATAAATTGTTGTTTGTTAGCTTCATAATAAGCTTGTATTTCTTCATCAGTTAAAGTTATATTAGTTAAAAGTCTATTTATAGAATATTGTTTTAACATATTGTCTTCAACTCTTTGCATTTCTTTTCTAAAGTTTTCATCATTATGTAAATTTTGATCTTTAGCTTCCATATAAAATAATTCTTGATTTACTAAATCATTTAATAATCTGTTTTTTCCTTCTGCAGAATTAAATTGCATAGCTTGATATTGATCTAGACTTCTTAATGCATCTTCTACATCATGATTAGTTATCTCTTTTTCTCCAACAACAGCTAGAACTTTTTTTTCAATTGTATTTTCCATTTCTTAATTCTCCTTTTTAAAAAAGTTTCTTAATAGTTTTAAGTATTAGCATTTAATAAAATAATATCAGAAAAAATACCATATGTCTAATATTTCCAATTTAAAATTAATCCAAACATTTACTAGGATTAAAAATATAAATTTAAACAAAATAATATAGAAATCATTTATGATTTTAATTAAATTTAAAAAGGAAGTGACTATAAATGCCCAAACATCCAAATAGAGTACCTCAATATAGAAAAAGACCAGATGCTATGAAAATAGAAGTAGCAAGTGAACTTGGAATAACTCATGACATTTACAACGTTGAAAACTCTGTTAATTTGGCATCAGGAGGAGAACCAAAAAATAGTAAAAAAACTAAAAATATAAAAAATAGTATTAATAGAGAATATAGATTTAAAAATAGATTAGAAGATGAACAATAGTTTCAAAAATTAAAAAGCTTGGATTTACTTTATCCAAGCTTTTTTAATAAAATATTATAAGAGACAGTATAAGTAGAGACGAAATTACACCAACTACACCTTCTTCTAATTTATATTTTAAAACTTTAGTTGCAGAGAAGTATATATGTATAAATAAAAATAAAACTGTTAATACAATACATATAATACTAGTTGGGAATATAAAATATTTTAATGATGCAAAGAAAAATGCTAACACCGTGGTCATTCTATAATCTATTATAATTTTAGCTATACTTATATTTTTAAATTTTATAGTTAATATATAAGAAACTATATACCAAAATGTAAATATATTATATGAAAAAAATAAAAAATATTTTATTTGATAAGGTATTACAATCATTGATGTACCCCAAGATATTATCCAAAAAAATACTACTATAAATTTAAATAAATTGTCATATATAGATAATTGTCGAGTTTGTTGACTGAATTCTTGCATTTGATTCATATCAATACCTCCTAACTAACACAAAAACTATTATTTATCTAGATATTAAATTATATGCAATATTTTTGAAAAACTTCTAAAAATTCTTAAGTTTATATATTCATTATGTAACAAGTATAAACAATTGAATAAAAAATATGCATAAATTAGTACTAATATAAAAAGATATGTTGTAAATAATATTATAAAGACAATTTTAAGGAGGCTATAATATGAGAACTGGAGTAGTTAAATGGTTTAACCCAGAAAAAGCATATGGATTTATAACTGCTGATGATGACAATAGTGATGTATTTGTTCATGTATCAGCAGTAAAAGAACAAGGTTCAGAAAAAGACCTTGAAGAAGGTCAAAATGTAAAATTTGATGTAGTAAAAGGAGTAAAAGGATTACAAGCTTCTAATGTTATGAAGCTAAGATAAATTAACATAATAAATTTAGAAAGCCTTATAAGGCTTTCTTTTTTTTTCACAAAATTAAAGTTAAATGAATATAATATGATTGTAAATCATTTAAAGAGAGGAGTGAGATATTGCGAATTAAAAAGTTAAAACTAAGATATTATTTTATTACAACTATTTTATTATTATTGTCATTGTTTTTATTTTGGACTATTAATAATTATAAAGCAGACAATATAGCTAAAAATAATTTAAAATCTGATAAGTATATAAATGTCACTCAAGATGCTTATATAGAATTTACGCCAAAGAATAATATAAAAGACGTAGGGTTTATATTTTATCCTGGAGAAAATGTGCAAGAAGAATCCTATGCTACAATATGCAGAGGTATAGCAAATCAAGGATATAAAGTTATAATAGTCCCTATGCCATTTAATTTAGCTATACTTGACTGGGATGAAGGGTTGGAAGTAATAAAGCACCATCCAAACATAAAAAAATGGGTTATAGGAGGTCACTCACTTGGAGGAGTTATGGCTTCAAATTTTGTTTATAATAAAAAGCCTGAAAGTATAAAAGGATTGATCTTTTACGCTTCGTATCCATCTAAAGTAGATTTTAGTAAAAGTAATTTAAAATCACTATCTATATTTGGAAGTAAAGATTCTATTTTAGATATGCAAAAACTAAAAGATACAAAAAAATTATTGCCTTATGAAACTATATATGTAGAAATTCAAGGAGGAAATCATGCTCAATTTGGAAATTATGGTTTTCAAAGAGGAGATTTAAAAGCTGATATAACTAGAGAAGAACAACAAAAAATATCTATAGAATATACAGTTAAATTATTAGAAAGTATAAAATAAGTATTGTCATAAATAGAGATTTACATAATTACCCCACTTCATGCATAAATATGTATTAACTATTTAATATGTTTATAGGTGGGGTAGAATGAATAATATTGAAGATAAGATTTTGGAAATGAGGAATATTATTTTTAATAATGATCTTAGGCTTATAAAGAAGTGTAAAAACAAACCCCTAGATGAAAACATCAAATATACAGATAGTGAAGAAAAACTAGTTAAAGAGTATAACTATTATATTAAGTTTATAAAAAAACTAAAGAAATACATAAATAAAGCACAAAATACAATTATAAAGATATCCTATAATAATCAAAACAAAATACTTTGTTTAATAGTATACTTTGACATAAATAACATAGAACAATTTGGAGATATAAATATAAGAATTATAGACCCAGATACAAAAGACACTTATATGAACTGCTATTATTATAACAGTGAAGATAGTGGAATACTATATATAAAGGAGTTTAGAGCAGGCAAACCTAGATGTGGTCATGGAAGAATTATATTACAAAATTTAGATTATATAGTTAATGAAATAAATAAAGAAATAGATAAACACAATCACTATAACGAAGATATGAAATTAGGTACTATTAAGTATTCTAAAGGAATTGCTATACCTACAAAATCTATAATAGATCAAAGTTGCTTAAATAGTATATATAGAAAATATGGATTTGATGTAGATGATAAAAATAGAATTATTAAAAATTTTAAGAGTATATAAAAAGCCCATACCTTTAGGTATGAGCTTTTATTTTTGATGAGAGTAGCGAATTTTACTTAACTATTATAGCTATTTTTTCATCAGGGTTATAACTTATTTGTAGCAATTGATTTTTCTTTAATCTTTTAGGGTCATCTATGCCATGTTTAACTGATAATTTTATAGGCATTTTACCTTGCTTTAGTATTAATATATACTCTCCATTTTTTTCTTCAATGCTTATTAAATTCCCAACATATGGCTTGAAATTTTGGAATTTTTTGCTTTGATTTCTTATATAGAAATATGAAACTACACCTACTGCTGCTAGTAATACAAGTTGAAGCCATATGTTTAACTTTAAAACAGTTCCAGCTATTAATATGGCTACTAATATAACTATAGGAACTATACTTTTCTTTAAAAGTATCTTTCCTACTATTTCATTAACTTTTTTTTCTGGGTCACTCATTGTATTTGCTCTAGTAAATGCTCCTGTAAATTTGTCTTTTAATCCCATGTTAATCCTCCTACTCTATATCGATGTAATTTTTATGAGTTCGTACTTTACTGAATATTACCGATATATATATTATGTACAAGTTTTGTATTATTAATTTATATTCAGTAAAAGCAAAATATATTAACTATTTTAACATAAATAGATAAAAAATGAAATAAAGGAAAATATTTGATAAATTAAACTTTCGATAAATATAACTTATTATAAAGATGAATTAAAATATGTTAAAATTATAAAATAAACTTGTAGTTGTTTTTAATATTAAAGGAGGAATTTAGATGGATGATAAAGTTATAGATTTTAATGAGATAAAAAATAAAGTTAAGGATAAAGATATTAATAAATTTGAAGAGTATATATATAGCCTTTATTCTTCTGTAGCACAAGGTAGCATGTCTATGGTAGATTTTTCAAAAGAAATAATGAGTTATATGGAAAAAAATAATATATCTCAAGAAAAGTTTTTAGATATGCAAAAGAAACTTATGGAGAGATATGGATTCAATATGTCAGATGTAGAGGTACAGTTAAAAAATTTAGGAATAGATATTAATTCTTTTAATATTGATTCAAATTCACTTAGTTTTTATGAAAAATACCAAGAAAAAATAAAAATGAAGAATGTAGTTACTTATATTGTTAAAAACAATATTAACGATATATATATAATTGTAGATTCAGAAAATGTTATATTAAAAAGCACTAAAAAAATAAGCCTAAATGACCCAGAACTAAACGAATTTTTACGTTTGTATAAAAAGATAATGGGAGATAAAAAGATAAAAATAACAATTTGCGAAAATACAAACTCATACGACTATTAAATTGTAACGAATGATACATAAATGAATATATTATATTTGTTATAATGTATAGTTGTTATAATCAATAAAGAAATAAGAGAGAAGGTATTTTACAATGGGAAGATATAATAATTATAGAAACTTTTTAAAATCAAACTTTGATGAATTTGATAATACAAAAACAGATAAGGCATCTGGAATTACCCAACCACCAATAACTAAGTCTTATGATTCATCAGAAGTAATTATAGACCTTCCAGAGATAAGTGAAGAAATTTTAAAAAATGAAAATATATATAATTGCATAAAAGAGAGAAGAAGTGTAAGGCTTTACAGTGAAGAAAAGTTAACTTTAGAAGAACTATCTTATCTTTTGTGGTCTACCCAAGGAATAAATAATTCTAAAAATGTTCCTAATTTAAGAACTGTTCCTTGTAGTGGAGCAACTCATTCATTTGAAACTTATTTATTTATAATGAATGTCCATGATATAAAAAAAGGTATTTATAGATATTTACCAATTGAACACAAGCTTTTATTTATGTTTGAATTAGAAAATATAGATGAAAAAGTAGATATAATGACACTAGATCAACCATTTGTACCTCATTTTGCAAATAAAGCAGCTGTTATATTTGCATGGAGTACTATTCCATATAGATCAGAATGGAAATTTGATATAACAGCTCATAAAAAAATACTTATAGATGCTGGTCATGTCTGTCAAAATCTTTATTTAGCAAGTGAATCAATTGAAGCAGGGGCATGTGCAATAGGTATATATGACCAAAAAATGATAGATGATATTTTAAATCTAGATGGAGAAGATGAGTTTGTAGTATATCTTGCAGCAGTCGGGAAAAAGATAAGATAACTTTCATAAAATATTAGAGTCCCCATAGATTTTTTGTAAAATCTAAAGGGACTCTTTATTTTATTAAACAAAATTACATTTGCTCTTTATACATTTGCAAATGTTCTATATAATGATTAGCTTCTCATAACCTGTGATCAGCTAATAGTGGACAAATGGTACAATAAAAGCAATTTTCGTAAATGATAATTATTTTCACGTAATTAACAATAAATATTGTAATATATTATCAAGAAATATTTAAAACTGAACGTGTATGGAAATAAAAGCTGCACTGAGTTTTCGGTACAGCTTTTATTTAGTCTATAATAATTTTAAAGTTAAAATTTGTATAATAAGATATATAAATGTTTTGTATAATATAAAAGGGGTAAAAATTATATAGTTGTATTATAAAAGGGAGATTTAAGATGAAATATAATATTAACCTAAAAGATATTTTAAAGGTCACACAAAATACTATAAATTCAGTAGACAATAGATTACAAAATCATGGAGAGCAAGTAGCATATATAGTTTATAAAATAGGAAAACATCTAGGTTATGAAGAAGATTATTTAACTAAAATAATAACATTAACAATGTTACATGATTTAGGGGCATATAAGGTAGAGGAAAGGAAACTACTTACAGAATTTGAGACTCATAACGCTTATGAACATTGTATATATGGATATTTGTTTATAAGAGAGTTTAGTCCTCTAAAGGATTTATCTAGTGTAATTTTGTATCATCATCATAAATATGAAGAAAGAAATAACTTTATAAACAACATTCCTATACCAGAAGATGCCTTTTTAATTAGTTTAGCAGACCGTGTATCGGTATTATATATTAGTAATAAAAAGTCTTTTAAAGATAATGTAACAAAGCTTACATATAATTTAATTGATAAATGGTTTAAAAAAGAACATGTAGAAGCTTTAATTTATTTAATGGAGAATACAGATTTTATGGATAAATTGTTTGATGAAAGTTATATAGATGAAATATACCATATTTTTGATAAAGTAGAGTTAAGCAAAAATGAAATAGAAGAACATATGAAGGTATTAGTTTATGCAATAGATTTCAGATCTAGGTCAACTGTTATTCATTCAGAAAGTGTATCTATTGTAACTAATATTTTATGTAGATATTTAAATCTAGATGAAAAAACAACTAATAAATATACATTTGCAGCAATACTTCATGATATAGGAAAAATAACAACTCCTATAGAGGTATTAACAAAGCCTGAAAAATTAACAAGAGATGAATTTTCTGTAATGATAAATCACGTTGTTGCAACAGATAATATATTAAGCAATTTAGATTTAGATGAAATTAGAAAAGTAGCTTCATCACACCATGAAAAACTAAATGGGAAAGGATATCCTAAAGGGCTAAATGCAGAAGAATTAGGGCAAGGAGAAAGAATACTTGCTGTTGCAGATATTTTTAGTGCATTAACAGAACCTAGATATTATAAGCCTGCTTTTCCTAAGGCGAAGGTATTAGAAATAATGAATAATTGTGTAATAAGAAATGAAATTGATGGAAATATTGTAAATATAATAGAAAGTAATTTTGATAAAATAATGAAAGAGCTATCGTTTTATCAAAATGAAATTATTAAAAAATTTGATAGAATAGTTAATGAATACGATATTATTTTAGATAAAATGTATTTAAAACATATTTATTAAGGAAGGTACTTATGAATAGAAAATTAGCTACAGATACATATTATAGACATTTTAAAGATAAATGGTATTTTGTAATAGATATAGCTATACACTCAGAAAGTGGAGAAAAGTTTGTAGTTTATAAGCCATGTTATGGAGAACAAAAGATGTATGTAAGGCCATACAATATGTTTATAGAAGAAGTACCAAAAAACAAAGAAAACCCAACCAATCAAAGGTACAGATTCATGTCTTTAGATGAACTGAATATTAATATTGAAGACTTTCTAAAAGGGATAGCCCAAAGGTTTTAATGCACTGAACATCACATTTATAGCTAGAAATTAATGGTATATGTCAAGGGGTATATTTTTAAATTATCTATTGTATATAAAAGGTAATTATGGTATTCTCATTAGGTCAGTAATTCTCGTAATTACTTTACTGGATTTGAATTGAGAACAACTTCCTCTTTCTAGAGTATTTGTTAATCAGTTTTTAAATCTTAATTCTAAAGAAGGAGGAATGTTAAAATGGCAGATAAAACTTTAAGTTGTAAAGATTGTGGAAAAGATTTCCTTTTCACTGAAGGAGAGCAAGCTTTCTACAAAGAAAAAGGATTCGAAAATGAACCACAAAGATGTCCTGAATGTAGAGCAGCAAGAAAGCAACAAAAAAACAATAACTTCAGAAGATAGTTATGTTAATTAACCCTATGAGAATTTTATTCTCATAGGGTTTTGTTTTTTTGCAAAGAATATACTTGAATAAACTATATTAAAGGAGAATTTTATGCCTATTCCTGTATACTCTATATGTAAAGCTAAGGGAAGTACTATTAATAATATAAGTTGCGAAACTACAGATAAAAAAGGTCAGGTACTAAAAGAAAATATAGTCTGTAGAGTTAAAGATATAAAGAAGGGTTGTCATTATCATTTTAAAATTAAAGCTGAAAATATAAAAATAAAAGGTAAGGAGTTTAAATTTAAAGATAGAGAAATTAAAATTAAAATTAGCATTATGTCCCGAGGAAGTGCTAAATCAAAGCAAGAAGATATAAAAAAAACACTTTGCATTTTTAAAGATAATCTTGAAATACAGGGTAATGAAAAGTTTTCATTAGAAACTTTAACTAATTTGGATTATGGGATAAAAGTATTTGATTATGAAGAAAATGAAAATGAAATAAGCAAAATTGCATTAGATTATATTAGAAGTGGATTATTTCAAATAGATGAATTTGAAAAGTTTTCACATATTAGTGAATTAAATGAAATGATACATAAATATGTCGTTAAATCCAAAGAAGAAGATGCAGATATATATATATATGGAGATGTCTACCCTGTAGATTCCGAAGATGCAATAATGTCAGATAATGATAAGGAAAGAAAAATAAAACTTAGGCGTTTAAGTCAATATGGACCAGAAGGGGTACATGATATTCATATGAATCAAGGTAATGAAGAAAGTAAGTATTTATTAGATAATGGAATTTATCAGGATGGAGGAATTTTAATTCACTTTAAATCAGAAAATAAATGGAGTGCTATTTTCACTAGATTTGAAGGTCAATGTATAAAAACTAATAATGATGGGTGTTGTAAAAACTAAATCCTTATGTTAGAATGAAATCAAATTAATAGTAATGCTAGGGGTGCTGGGTAGGCCAGCTGAGATAAAGATCCTATAAAATCTTTGACCCTTAACCTGATCTGGATAATGCCAGCGGAGGGAAGCTATATGACTTTATATTTGTATATAAGCATAAATTCCATACTGGGATTTATGCTTTTTTTATTACATCAGTAGGAGGTTAAAATATGAAAACTGTATTGACAATAGCAGGAAGCGACTCCGGTGGAGGAGCAGGAATACAAGCAGATTTAAAAAGTTTTGCTGCAAATGGAGTTTATGGAGCAAGTGTTATAACAGCTATCACTGCTCAAAATACTACAGGAGTATATGACGTTTATCCAATTCCATCTAGTATAGTTAAATCACAACTTGAAGCCGTATTTTCAGATTTAGATATACAAGTTGTAAAAATAGGTATGGTATCAGATATTGATATTATGAATGTTATAAGTGATGCTTTAATAAAGTACAAGCCTAAATATGTTGTACTAGATCCAGTTATGGTATCAACAACAGGGCATACTTTATTACAGGAAGATCAAATAAACTCTTTAAAATCTAAGTTATTTAAACTAGCTACAATTATAACACCAAATATTAGTGAAGCTGAAGTTTTATTAGATAGAAAGATTAATACCTTTGATGATATGAAATCAGCATCGTATGAATTACATAAGGAGTATAATTGCCATGTTTTATTAAAAGGAGGGCATTTTCCAATAAGAGATGGTGAAAATGTAAAATCTGTAGATGTTTTATCAAATGGGGAAATGTTCGAAATGGATTGGATAAATACAACATCTACCCATGGAACGGGATGTAGTTTATCATCAGCTATTGCTGCCAATTTATTAAAAGGAAACTCAATTTCTAAATCAATAGAAAATGCAAAGGAATATGTAAATAAAGGAATAGCTAAGTCTTATAAAGTTGGAGAAGGAAATAATCCTATTCATCATTTTCATAAATACTGGGAGGTTGATACAAATGAATAATTTAGTAAAAGGATTAGGTTTAATCAAAGAAAGAAAACCTTTAGTTCACCACATTACAAATGTAGTTACTGTAAATGGTTGCGCAAATATGACATTATCAATTGGTGCAGCACCTGTTATGTCTCATGAAATAAATGATGTAGAAGGTATAGTTTCTATAAGTAATGCGTTAGTTATAAATACAGGAACTATAACTAATGAAACTTTTGAATCTATGATAAAAGCTGGAAAGAAAGCAAATGAAATAGGTATACCTGTAATTTTAGACCCTGTAGGAATAGGGGCAACTAAATATAGACTAGAAGTAAATACAAAGCTTATTAATGAAGTTAAATTTTCAGTTATTAGAGGCAATTACTCAGAGATAATGACGGTGGTTGGAATAGATGGGGGAAGAGGTGTAGATGCAGAATCTGACGCTTCACTTGATGAGAAAAGAATAATGGAATATGCACTAAAAAAAGATTTGGTAATGTGCGCTAGTGGAGCAGTTGATTTTATAAGTGATGGAAATAAAAAAGTATATTGTAAAAATGGAACAGCACTTTTAAGTGAAATTACAGGTACAGGGTGTATGTCAACATCACTAATAGGTTCATGTCTTGGGGCTGGAATTAATAGTTTTGATGCTGCAATTTTAGGAACAACTGTTATGTGTATCGCAGGAGAATATGCAAGTGAAAAGGTAGAAGGTAAGAGAAAATTAGGATCATTTAATCAATATTTATTTGATGGAGTTAGCACTTTAGATGAAGAGATGTTTATGAAAAGAGGTAATGTAGTTTATGAATAATAACTTGGACTATACACTATACCTTATAACAGACGGTAAACCTAATTTAATTGATAGAGTTGAACAAGCTATTTTAGGTGGAGTTACTATTGTACAATATAGAGAAAAGAAAAAAATCTACGATAAAATGTTAGAAGAAGCTCTAGAATTAAAAAAACTTTGTAGTAAATACAATGTTCCTTTGATCATAAATGACTACATAGATTTAGCAAAGGAAATAGATGCTGATGGTATTCACTTAGGCCAAGATGACACATCTATAGAAGAAATAAAAGACTTATTTAAGGATAAGGTTATAGGTATATCAGCTCATAATTTAGAAGAAGCTATAAAAGCTGAAAAAAATGGAGCCGATTATATCGGTTTTGGAGCAATATTCCCTACTAACAGTAAAGATGATGCTAAAGTATTAGATATAAATGATGTAAATATTATAAAGAAAAATATATCTATACCAGTACTATTAATTGGCGGTATAAATAAAGGAAATTTATCAAGTATTGATGTTAAATACGATGGAGTATGTGTAATATCAGCTATTTTATCTTCAAAAGACCCTAAGGAGTCTGCTAAAGAAATAAAAGATATTATATTAAATAAATAGCAAAATTAAAGGCTGACCAAATATATATTTAGTCAGCCTATTCTAGTTTAATAATTTTTCTATATCAAAGGATTTAGTAATTTTATCAAAAAGAAGTATATCTACTATAAACACTATAATTCCAGCCATTATTAAAACTAAATTATTCAGTAAAAACAATCCTGATGCCTGACCTACAACAAGAAATATTATAGGAACTACTACAAGTCCAGACATTTGTTGAGCTTCTTGAAAATTAGAAGCTTTAGCAGATGTTATAACTATAAGTAATAAACCTAAAAATGTAATACCGGGGCATATCCATATAAGAAGTATAATCCAGTTTAAGTTTGGAAATATTAGTTTATCAAAATGCATTATCCCACCTATATTCATAACAATTCCAAATAAGATAAATGAAATAAACGTTATTACATAAGATGGAATAAATATAGCTATAACTTTTGATAAAAGTAAATCTTTTATATCTATAGGAGTATATAATATTGTCTCTAAAGTTTTTCTTTCTTTTTCGCCTACTATACTACTGGCCCCTATAATACTCGAACACATTAGGGGAATAATAAGAAATAGCGGAGGAAACATAAAATTTAAAGCAATATATATAATTTGTTGAGAAGGAGTTAAATTTCCTAAAATAGGTGATAAATTTTTTACCATCATATCCATTCCATTTATCGTATTTACATTGTATTTTGCACCTATTATTAATACAGTAGGCATTATGATAGTAAACATAATAGGTATTATTATCATTGGAATATAAATCTGCTTACTAGAAAATATCTCCTTTATATCCTTTGATATAATAGCTTTAGTAACGTTATTCATTATTATCACCTCTTTGATATGCAAAGTATAAGTCTTCTAAATCCCAATGTATTTGCTTAGCTTCATAAATTTTACCGCCTAAATTAAATATTTGTTGCAGTATATTAGGAATATTTTCTTCATTATTTATTGATATTAAATATCTATCTTCTTTTATTTTTTTCATATTATCTATATTAGGTAAATTAGTACCTTTTATTTCTAATTTTATATTTTGATTTTTATTATATAAAAGTTCATTAAATGTTCCATAGCCTATTAAGTTTCCTTTATTTATAAAACCATATAAATTACATATCTCCTCAGCATACTTTAATTGGTGAGTACATAAAAATACGGTTACATCTTCTTCTAAAGCTATTTTTTTAATGAAATCTAATACTATTTTAGATGATTCTGGATCAAGCCCTGATGTTGGTTCGTCTAAAAATAGAATTTGTGGTGAATGAAGTAAAGTACGAATTAAAGAAAGTCGTTTTTTCATACCTGTACTAAATGTCTTTACTTTTTTATCTTTTACATCTAATAACTTAAATTCATTTAAAAGATATAAACTTCTTTTGTTTATTTCATCATTATTTAATCCAAACATTTTTCCAAAAAAGTTTAGATTCTCCATACAAGTAAGGTTTTCATATATACCGGCATTTTCAGTCATAACTCCACAAAGGGTTCTTATTTCTTTTCTATCGTTTATTATGTCTTTTCCAAGTATTTTTCCATTTCCTTGTGTAGGATATAGTATTCCATTTAAAGTTCTAACAAGAGTAGTTTTACCTGCACCATTAGGGCCTAAAAACCCAAATATAGATCCCGTTGGAACGTCGAAAGTTATATCCTTCAATGCTACAGTATCTTTATTATATGACTTACTTAAATTTATTACCTCAATTGCGTTCATAATTTACCTCCAATTAAATATTTAGATAAATGTCTAATTATTTAATTATATTATATTCTTTTATATAATATGTTTCAATATATTTTGCTACTTAATATTATTTTTTATTATAAAAATTTATATACAAGAAGTAATATATTTATGAAGTATGTATATAAATATTAGTATAAAATTTAGCGATGAGGTGTGTTGATGACTGCAAATTATATTGCACTAATATTTTTTATAATTATTTCTATTTGTAATATATACTACGTAAAAATAGGAAATAAGAAAGGTATTTATATAACAAAACCACTTTTAATGCCAATGCTTATTATTTTTTATGTACTAAGTACACCAAATATTAATTGGCTTATAGTTAGTGCATTAATATTTGGGTGTATAGGGGATATTTTGCTAATGGGACCGAAGAGTCTATTTATTGGAGGATTAATTTCTTTTTTAATTGGACACATATTTTACATAAAAGCATTTATAAATCCTATATTAGATTATAATATAGCCAACTTAATATTCATTCTTGCAATTCCGTATATTACATGTAATATACTTGTACTAAGAAGTGTTTTACCATATAAAAAGCTAAAAAGTATAATAAAGTTTTTTGGTTTCATATATATAATTGTCATAAGTTTTATGGGGTTTAGCAGTACAATAAGAATATTTTATGTGCAAGGACTTAAGTTCTTTGCTACCTTTTTAGGCTCAATGCTGTTTATAATATCGGACGCTATAATAGCTTTTAGCAATTTAAAATATAAGAGTAAAAATAGTGGAGTGCTTATAATGAGTACTTATATACTAGGGCAATTTTTAATAGTGTATGGGTTTATATAGATCTAATATGATAGGAAAATATAAAAAAGATATTGATAATTTTATCAATATCTTTTTAAATTACAAGGGTATTATAAATTATATATCCAATTTTCTTCTAGGTATTTTAAACTTTATAGTTCTTTCTATTTCTTGTAAAGTTCTTTCATTCTTTGGATCTATAAATAAACAAGTATATCCTTCTTCGCCAGCTCTTCCTGTTCTACCAATACGATGTATATAGTCTTCAGAAGTTTCTGGAATATCGTAATTATATATATGACTAACTCCGCTTATATCTAGTCCTCTAGATGCAACATCTGTAGCTATTAAGTACTGAATATCTGCATTTTTAAAAGATTTCATTATTCTTTCACGTTTTGATTGCATTATATCACTATGCAACTTTGCACAGTTGTATCCACGCTTATGAAGTGCCTCCTCAAGATTATCTACTCTTATTTTAGTTCTACAAAATATTATAGCCATAAATGGATTGTCTTTATCTAAGACCTTACATAGGGCATCTTGCTTTTGTCTATCTGTAGTTTCAACAACCTCTTGCTTTATATTTTCAAGTGTAACTTGCTTTTTTTGTATAGAAATTTCAATTGGATCATCCATATATCTATAAGATAATTTTTTTACTTGAGGATCCATAGTAGCTGAAAAACATAGAATCTGACATTTTTTAGGAGTTTCTTTTAAAATATCTTCAACTTCAGTTTTAAATCCCATAAGAAACATTTGATCTGCTTCATCTAATACAAAAGTGTTTAAGTTACTAAGATCTACTGTTTTTCTTTCAATATGATCTAAAAGTCTGCCAGGAGTTGCAATAATTAGGTGAATGTTCCCTTTAAGCTTTTTAAGTTGAGATGCTATATCTTTTCCACCATATGCAGCTAAAATATTTATATCTTTAGCTTCTTTAAGTTTCATAGCTTCTGCTGTTATTTGAATAGCAAGTTCTCTAGTAGGTGTTATAATTAATCCTTGAACTGTATTTATATTAGGTGATATATTTTCAAAAATAGGAAGTAAAAATGCAAGTGTTTTTCCAGTACCCGTTTGAGCTTGAGCTATAACATCTTTTCCTTCTTTAATAATTCCAATACTCTCTTGTTGTACTGGAGTTGGACTATTTATACCACTATTTTTTAATATCTTTATTATACTTTCACTAATTCCAAGTTCTTTAAAATTCATTATTTTTACCTCTCATTACTAATATGTATTTTGTTTGTTTTAGTCAATTAATAATATCATATTGATACAAATAATACTAATATTATTATAATAAGTATTATTAACAAAAACATAAAAAATAGTATTACAGAAATAATAAAAATAAATTTAATATAGCAAGATAATGAGCATTTTTAAGAATGGTGAAGATTATAGTGAGATATAATCTTATTTCGCATAATTAATGTTAATATAAACTTTTTTAAGTTTTCACTTTAATACACCAATCTGATATCATAGAAGACGTGGGTTTTTTAGAAAATTATATAAAAATATCTTTAAGAGGAAGTGTATTTAAGTGTCTGTATTTTATCCTAAACTTTTTACTTGTATGAAAAATTACAGTCTAAGTCAATTCTATAAGGATATAACTTCAGGTATAATAGTTGCAATTATAGCTCTGCCATTGTCAATTGCACTGGCTATTGCCTCTGGAGTATCTCCTGAAAAAGGATTGCATACTGCAATAATAGCTGGATTTATTATTTCTTTTTTCGGAGGAAGTCGTGTTCAAATAGGAGGGCCTACAGGAGCCTTTATGATTGTTGTATATGGAGTACTATCTAAATATGGGATAGATGGACTTATAATATCAACAATATTAGCGGGATTTATTTTAATGCTAATGGGTATCTTTAACTTCGGTAAAATTATCAAATTCATACCATATCCAATTGTAACTGGCTTTACAAGTGGTATCGCTTTAACAATATTTTCAACTCAAATCAAAGATTTTTTCGGACTATCAATTAAAACTGTTCCAAGTGAATTTATAGATAAATGGCAATCGTATATAACCAATATAGAAAGTATAGATTTAACTACTACTATTATTGGAATTGTTTCACTAATGATTATAATTTTTTGGCCAAAAATAAATAAGAAAGTTCCAGGAGCTTTAGTTGCATTAATAGTGACAACTTCAATAGTTTATTTTTTAAAACTAGATATTGAAACTATAGGTAGTAAATATGGAGAAATATCATCTGCATTTCCAATGCTTAGTATACCTTCTGTGAAATTTTCAGATATAAAAGATTTAATTCAACCTGCCTTTACTATTGCACTTCTTGGAGGTATTGAGTCTTTATTATCTGCAACAGTAGCTGATGGTATGATAGGAGCTAAGCATAGACCAAATACAGAACTCATAGGACAGGGAATAGCAAACATTGCATCGGGAGTATTTGGGGGGATACCTGCTACTGGAGCTATAGCTAGAACAGCGGCAAATATTAAAAATGGAGGGCGTACACCTATAGCTGGAATTGTTCACTCAATAGTACTACTATTTATTATGTTGGTTTTTATGCCTTATGCAAAGCTGATACCACTATCTTCATTAGCAGCAATATTAATTGTAGTAGCATACAATATGAGTGAGTGGAGAGAATTTAAAAACCTATTAAGTTCTCCAAAAAGCGATATATTTATATTACTTACTGCTTTTGTACTAACGGTGCTTGTTGATTTAGTTGTTGCAATAGAAGTTGGTGTTATATTAGCTAGTTTATTGTTTATGAAGCGTATGTCTGATGTTTCTAATGTGCAAAATATATCAAAAGATATTAATAAAGATAATATAGATAATGTTTTAGAAGACACATTAATATATAGAATTAATGGCCCTCTGTTCTTTGGAGCAGCTGATAATTTTACAGATGCCATTGAATATATACAAGATAATACAAGGATTATAATTCTTAAAATGGGAAATGTTCCTGCAATGGATGCAACAGCATCTCATGCATTAAAAAACTTATATGAAACTTGCAAGTTAAATAAAATAAATTTAATAATTTCTGGATTACAAAGTCAACCATATTCTGTATTAAGAAAATCAGGCTTTATAAATAAGATTGGAAAAGACAATATATGTACTAACATAGACGAAGCACTAAAAAAAGCATCTTAAAAAAAGAGCTACATAAAAGTAGCTCTTTTTTTATAATTTTCTAATCATATTGTTTAGGGTGTATTCTGATACATCTGTATGTGAGGATACTTTTCTATTATTTATATTAGGGCTGTCAAAATAACCACCCATATCTTTTATAATTTGTTTTAATTTATCTTTATTTTCCTCATTTGTTTCTACAATAACTTTATAATGCATATCAGATATTTCTTCCACTTTATCAATGCCATTAATTGTAGGGTTTACAGAGAATCGTTGATCAGTTCTTTTATCAACATCATTTGTAACCCATTCAGTAGCAAAACCTGAAATACTTGTTGAATTTGCTAGTTCCTCATGAAAATAATTATTGTTTATATCTATAAATGCTTTGTCAAAGCCAGATTGTTTCAACTTTGAAACTGCTTCATTTGCAGCTTTTATTCCTTTGAAAAATGCTTTTATTTTCATATTAACCTCCTTACAATCTTTTCATCATATTTCTGAGAGCATGTTCTAATATATCTTCAGGTTCTGTGTGCGATAATACTTGTCTTTGGTCTACATTTGGATTATTCAGGTCACCGCCCATATCCTTTAGAATTTGTTTTAATTTGCCTTCATTTTCCTCGTTTGTTTCTACAACGACTTTGTAATTTATGTCAGCTATTTCTTCCATTTTACCCATACCACTTACTGCAGGATTTGCAGCAGCTAATGGAGCAGTTCTTTTGTCTATGTCATTTGTGCCTGATTCCATAACAAGACCTGAAAGACTTGTTGAGTTTTCTATTTCTGAATGAAAGTAATTGTCGTTTATATCTACAAATGCTTTATCAAATCCAGATTGTTTTAACTTTGAAACTGCTTCATGTGCAGCTTTTATTCCACTGAAAAATGCTTCTGTTTTCATATTAATTCCTCCAAAATTCAATAATTTGTACACATCTTATTTTTTCACAAGAATAATGATTTATACGTATTACTATTGAACTTATTAGAAATCACATGTTTAATTATAGAATATATAACGTTAAAATTTGGGCAAAATAACTATGTATTAAACTTAAGCTAAATAGCAGAGGTGAAGAAATTATGAATAATATATTTAAAAAAATATCAGATATAGCTATGGAATCCAAACAGGTTACTGAAGATATACTACTTTTAAATTTTACTTTGGTAAATGCATTTATAGTAGGAAATCCATCTACTAAAAATTGGATTTTAGTTGATACTGGCTTAGCAAATTCAAAAAAAGATATAATTAAGGCATCTGAAGAAATATCCGGGAAGGGTAGTGCTCCAAAATCTATTATACTTACACATGGACATTTTGATCATGTAGGTTCAGTTATTGAATTATCTAAATACTGGAATGTTTTAGTTTATGCCCATGAATTAGAAATGTCATATCTCACAGGAAAAAGAGACTATCCTAAAGGAGACCCTACTGTAGATGGAGGTATGATTGCAGAAATGTCTCCGCTTTTTCCAAATGAAAGTATTGATCTAGGAGATCACATAAAAAAACTCCCAGATGATAAAAGTGTACCATGGATGAATGATTGGAGTTGGATTCACACACCAGGACATACACCAGGTCATATATCCTTATTTAGGGATAAAGATGGTGTACTTATTCCTGGAGATGCATTTACTACAGTAAAACAAGAATCAATGACTTCTGTTCTTACTAAAGAAAAAGAAGTAAATGGACCACCGGCATACTTTACTACTAATTGGAAAGAAGCTGAAGAATCAGTAAAAAATCTAGCAAATTTAAAGCCATCATTGGTTATTCCAAGTCATGGTCTTCCAATGAAAGGTGACGAATTAAATAGTCATTTAGAATACTTAGCACACCATTTTGAGGATATTGAGGTGCCAGATAATGGACGTTTTATTAAAAAATAAAAAGGGCTATTATAATAGCCCTTTTTACTTATTTACTATTTATTAGCCATATCTCTTTCAGCCATCTCAACTAGCTTTTTAACCATGTATCCACCAACATAACCATTAACTCTAGATGAGACTTCTCCTTTGTCTACTCCATCATAATTGTTTATTCCTAATTCATTAGCTATT
This sequence comes from Sporacetigenium sp. TC11, assembly GCF_058146105.1. Classification (NCBI taxonomy): domain Bacteria; kingdom Bacillati; phylum Bacillota; class Clostridia; order Peptostreptococcales; family Tepidibacteraceae; genus Sporacetigenium; species Sporacetigenium sp. TC11. The sequence continues at coordinate 27,209 of NZ_JBYVNY010000012.1, forward strand.
TCTAGTTTTAAACTATTTAATGCAGCTCTAGCTTCTGGAACAACGTTTCTATTTGAACTTGACATAAAGATCACCCTTTCTTTAGAGATTTAGGTTATAAGACTTTTTAATATTAAATTGTCTTGTTATTAATATTTACAATAGAAGAATTTAAATGCTAAGCAAAATATGGATTTTTAATATTTTATAAACTATTTAGTTTATTTATAAATTCTCTTCCGTATGCTCTACATTCCTCTAAAGCTTCTTCTGATGGATTCCATAAAGCTTTTATACCGTCATTTACTAATTCAAGTTTGCTTTTAGTTAATTCTCCATTAATTAGTTTTAGACATTCACCGCTCCAACCATAACTTCCAAATGCAGCTCCTTTTTTATTTTTAAATTCAAGGCCTTTTATAATTTCTAATATTGAAGCTGTTGCTGATAATATCCCTTTATTAATAGTAGAAGACCCTACTAGTATGGCCTTTGACTTAAATACTTCAGTAATTATGTCATTTTTATCTCCTCTAGAACAGTTAAATAATTTAACATTTACAGAACCATCGGCTTCTTTAATTCCTTGAGATATAGCTTCAGCCATTTTTCTTGTTGCATCCCACATAGTATCGTATACTAATGTAATTTGATTTTCTTGATAATCACTTGCCCATTCCATATATTTATTAACTATTTGTAGTGGATCTTCTCTCCAAATTATACCGTGGCTTGGGCATATCATATCAACAGGGACATTTAAAGATAATAGTTCTTCAATTTTATTTTTTACTAATTTACTAAATGGAGTTAATATATTAGCATAGTATTTTATAGCTTCTTGGTATAATTCACAGGTGTCAACTTTGTCATTAAACATATATTCAGATGCATAGTGTTGGCCAAAGGCATCATTACTAAATAATATATTTTCGTTATTTAAATAAGTAAACATAGTATCTGGCCAATGTAGCATTCTAGCTTCAATAAAAGTAAGTTGATTTTTACCTAAATCTAATGTATCACCAGTTTTTACTTCTATGAAGTTCCAATCTTCATGGTAATGACCTTTTATAGTTTTTACTCCATTTTTTGTACATATAATAGGGGTATTTGGTATTTCTCTCATAAGTTCTGGAAGTGCTCCACTATGATCTGGCTCGGCATGATTTAATATTATGTAGTCAATTTTATTTAAATCTATTTCTTTTTTTAGATTTTCAACAAATTCTTTAGAAAAAGGCTTCCAAACAGTATCTATTAAAACTGTCTTTTCATCTTTTATTAAATATGAATTATATGAAGAACCCTTATGTGTTGAGTATTCTTCTCCGTGAAAAGTTCTCAATTCCCAATCTATTTTTCCAACCCATGTGACGATATCGTTTATTTTATAACTCATGGTTATCCTCCTTGTATAAAATTTATCATTATAATTATGTGGTTAAATAAGATAAAAAATACATATTGTATAAAACATGGTATAATAAAATCTTGGATTATATTATTATAAGCGAATTAATAGGAGGCTTCACATGAAGGAAATGATACTGCGCTTTATAAGATTATTTATAGGAATCTTTGTGTGTTCAGTTGGTATAGTTATGACTATTAATGCTAACTTAGGCCTTGCACCTTGGGATGTTTTCCATCAAGGTCTTGCAAATAAAGTTGGAATTACTATAGGGCAGGCAACTATTGTTGTTGGAGTATTTTTCGTAATACTAGATAGTTTTTTAGGTGAAAGATTAGGTTGGGGTACTTTGTTTAATATGATATTTATAGGTTTGTTTATTGATATTTTAATGATAAACAATATAATTCCTATTTGCCAGAGTTTTATATCAGGATTAATGATGATGTTAGCAGGTATGTTTATAATTGGAATAGGCTGTTATTTATATATTGGAGCTGAACTTGGCTCTGGACCTAGGGATGGTTTAATGGTTGCTCTTACAAAAAGAACAAATAAGTCAGTTCAATTTTTAACTAACTTTATTCAGTTGTTTGCACTTGTTGGAGGATATTTTTTAGGCGGACGTGTAGGTATAGGGACGCTAATTACAGTTTTGTGCTTTGGAAATTTCATTCAACTTGCATTTAAGGTTTTTAAATTTGACGTAAGTAAAACTAACCATAGGTTTATAGATGATGATATTAGATTAATTAAGAAAGTTATATTTAAAACTAACCATGATGAATTTACTGAAGATACTAGCTTACATGTAGTTACAAAAGAAGATTAAAGGAACTACTTAAGTAGTTCCTTTTGATTATATAAGATTTATCTAGTTACTTTAGTAGTAGGATATTCTGCTTTGTCTTCATAGTGTGCTTCATAAGTAGAAGCTTCTCCTTCATATTTATTTTTATCATTTCTTTCTCCGAATCCTTGTTTATCGTATTTTAGCTTTGATGAGTTAAAACTACTAGATTTCAATTTAGATTCTGATTTAAAGTTCATAAAATCACTCCCTTAAATTATTTTTGTATCAATATATATTTTGTATTATTATTATATTTTAAATTCATTTATAAAGTGGTAATTGAGTATTTTTTGATTTATAATTTATATAGTGAGTTGTTAAATAAAAAGGTTATTCTATAAAGGAGGACATAATGAAAATACTTAAACAGTTATCAATTATACTTTCTATTTGGGCATTAGGTGAATATATTAGCTCTTTAATATCAAGTATAATAATTATACCGGGAAGCATAATGGGAATGTTATTGCTATTCATATTCCTAAAAACTAAAATTATAAAGCTAGAAAAGATAGAAGATATAAGTGATTTTTTTCTGAAAAACATAGGAATATTTTTCATACCTCCAGGAGTTGGCCTTATAGCATCTTGGGGAATTATAAAACAAAATGGTTTAGTACTTATACTAACAACCGTTATAAGTACGATAGCTGTTATAGCTACTACAGGAATAGTCGTAGATAAACTTGTACTTTTAAAAAAGAAAGATGAAACAAAGGAAAATGTTGAAGATACTATAGGGGAGGAAAATTATGTATAATGTATTAGAAACTCCTATATTTGGTATAGTACTTACAGTTGTAGCTTTTGAAATAGGAATATTTATAGCTAAAAAAACTAAGAATCCATTTTTAAATCCATTGGTTACATCTTTATTGATGATACTAGCTTTTTTAATTATAACTAAAATACCATATGATAATTATAAAATAGGTGGAGAAATGATATCTTATTTTTTAGGACCTGTAACTGTAATCTTAGCAGTCCCACTTTATAAACAATTTGAACTTCTAAAGAAAAATGCACTACCTATATTGGTTGGAATATTTATTGGAGTAATTACATCATTTGCAACAATAATTATAATATGTAAACTAATGGGAACTAATTATGAAATAATAGCATCAATAATTCCTAAGTCTATAACAACACCTATGGGAATATCTCTATCTCAAAGCACAGGAGGGATACAAGCTATAACTATCATAGGTATAGTTATAAGTGGTAACTTAGGTGCTATGGTAGCAGAACCACTATTGAGGTTTCTAAAAATAAAGAGTCCTATAGCTAGAGGTATTGCCATAGGAACAGCATCTCATGCAGGTGGAACTACAAAGGCTGTAGAAATGGGAGAAGTAGAAGGGGCTATGAGTAGCTTAGCAATAGGTGTATGTGGAGTAATGACAGTTTTAATAGTTCCTATATTATATAATTTATTTTTATAAAAATTTTCAAAAGAAATATATTACAAATTTGGATATAAAATAAAAATCCTAAAACGAGAATATGAACACAATAATTACAGAAAATAACTTTGTGTATTATATTTAAAGGAGGATTTAAAATGAAAAAAGCTGCTAAAAAACAATTTTTTAAATATCAAAGTAATACAGGGCTTAACCCTAGTAATCCAGAATATCTAGAAAAAATGCAAAGCGGTGCATTTCAAAGGGATCCTGAAGGAAACAAATATCAAGGTAGTGAAGAAGCTGCTAAAGCGAAAAATGTATGGAATAACTTTAAATAATATTAAAAATAGTACCTAAAAGGTACTATTTTTGTTAAATTATAGAAGGGAATTGATAAAATGAAAGAATCAGGGTTACATATTTTTACTAAATTATCAAGAGATATATTTGATTTTAAATTTAAACAATACGAGGGACTTTACTTCCATGGGGATGTACAAGAAGACAATAAAACTGTAAAATATAAAGTCACAAGTGATATTGAAGGTGAAAATCTAAAGGAATTTGGACTTACTCATATAAAAGACAATATGGTTCATATACCTTTTATAGACGCATATATTGATTTAGATAGTGTAGATAAGAAATAAAAATTATAAAAAAACAATTGACACAATTATATATTAGGTATAGAATTAATAAAAAATAAGAAGTTTTATAAAAGCTTTGACGAGAAATAGTAAAAATATATTTTCTTTAACAGAGAGTTCCCGGTTGGTGAGAGGGGCAATAGATTATATTTTGAACACATCTCTGAGCTGGGCACCGAACCCTTTTGAGGAAGTAGACTGTTCCCGGAATCCCTGCACCCGTTATAGTGCTAGAGTATAAACAATTATTTGTCGTACTTGAAGAGGTTGATATCGTGAGATATCAATAAATAGAGGTGGAACCACGTGAGTAATACTCCCGTCCTCTAGCGATAGCTAGAGACGGGAGTTTTTTGTGTTCAAATTTGAGCAACGGACCTGATTTTCAAGGTCGTTGGCGACATGAGCATAGTGAATTTTAGTGTTTTAAATTTGTTAGGCCTACAAATTTAACATAAAAATAATAATTGAAGGAGAGAGATAATATGAAAAATAAAATTTTAAAATTAATAATGGTTATGGTTGTATTTACATTAGGATCAATTGCTTTAACAGGATGTTCTAGTACAAAAGAAAGTTCAAATGCAATGGATAAAGATTATATTGTTGTAGGACTTGATGATACTTTTGTACCTATGGGGTTTAAAAATAATAAAGGTGAAATAGTTGGATTTGATGTTGATTTAGCAAAAGAAGTAGGAAAGAGACTAGACAAGGAGATAAAATTTCAACCTATAGACTGGTCAATGAAAGAAACAGAGTTAAACTCAGGAAATATTGATTTAATATGGAATGGATATACAATTACAGATGAAAGAAAAGAAAAAGTTGGATTTACTAATCCATATTTAGCAAATAGACAGGTGATAATCACTTTATCTAATTCTGATATAAATTCTAAAAACAATCTTAAAGGCAAGAAAATAGCTGCACAAAATGGATCGAGCTCTTTAGATGCAATAAATAAAGAACAAGACTTACTTAAAGCATTTGATGGAGGTAAGGTAATATTATTTGAAACAAATAATGAAGCCCTTATGGATTTAGAGGCAGGTAGAGTTGATGCTGTAGTTGCCGATGAAATATTAGCTAGATATTATATTAATCAAAGAGGAACTGAAAAATACAATGTTCTTGAAGAAGACTTTGGAAAAGAAGAATATGGAATAGGAGCAAGAAAAGAAGATAAAGAATTTATTGAAAATATTAACAAAGCTTTAGATGATATGAAAAAGGACGGATCATCAGCTAAAATATCTGAAAAATGGTTTGGAGAAAATATAATGAAATAGAGGTGAAAAATTATGATAAATTATGTTTATTCTCTACTGCCCTCAATAATTGAGGGCATTAAAATAACAATATCTGTGTTTTTATTAACCTTAGTGATATCTATTCCTTTAGGAATTATCGTTGCACTTTTTAGATCATCAAAATTCAATATTTTAAGTAATATAGCTCAAATATATATTTTAATTATGAGAGGAACACCGCTACTTCTTCAAATAATATTTATATTCTTTGGCCTTCCTATAATTGGAATTGTATTTGATAGATTTACAGCTATTATAATAGCTTTTACTCTTAATTACGGAGCATATTTTGGTGAAATTTTTAGATCTGGAATTGAATCTATAGATAAAGGTCAATACGAAGCAGCAGATGTTTTGGGGTTGACTCCATCTAAAACATTCACGAGAATTGTATTACCTCAGATGACAAAAACCGTATTGCCACCTGTATCAAATGAGGTAATTACACTGATAAAAGATACAGCACTTGTGTATGTAGTAGGCTTAGATGACATACTAAAAGCTGGGAAAATAGCTTCTAACAGTGATGCATCATTAGTTCCTTTAGTAGTAGTAGGTATAATTTATCTTATTTTAACTGCTATATTGACAGATCGTTTTAAGGTTTTGGAAAAAAAATATTCTTATTATGAATAGGAGTTGATACTATGGTTCTTAAAATACAAAATTTAAATAAAAGCTTTAAAGGAAAAAAAGTATTAAAAAATATAAGTATGCAATTAAATAAAGGAGAAGTTTTGGCTGTTTTAGGGCAATCTGGAGCAGGAAAAACAACTTTAATTAGATGTATAAATGGACTAGAACAGTGTGATGAAGGAACTATTGAAATTGCTGGAATGAATTTGTGTACAGATAAAGATGGAAAAAGTATATACGCAAATAAAAATGAAATACGTAATATAAGAAGAAATTTAGGTATGGTTTTTCAAAATTTTAATTTATTTCCTCATATGTCAGTTTTAGAAAATATAATTGAAGCTCCTATAAATTCTTTGGGTATTTCAAAGGATTACGCGAAAGAAACAGCTATAGAACTTTTAAGATTAATGGGGCTAGAAGATAAGGTAGATTGTTATCCATTTGAATTATCTGGAGGACAAAAACAAAGGGTAGCAATAGCAAGGGCATGTGCATTAAGTCCTAAAATATTATGTTTTGATGAACCAACTTCTGCTCTAGATCCGCAACTTACAGAAGAAATTGCATCTATTATAAAGAATTTTGCAAAAAACAATATGGCAGTACTTATAATAACTCATGATATGGATTTCGCTAAAAGCGTTTCTGATAGAGTTATATTTATAGATAAAGGAGAAATAGTAGAAGAATCTTCTAATAAGAAGTTTTTTGAAAATCAAAAAGGAGATATAATAAGAAAGTTTAATTTAGCTTAAAAATACACACTTATATAGTTTTTAACATATTATACATATAAATTAAACTATATAAGAGGTGAATATATTGTATAAAAAGCATAAACCTATAAATTGTTATTACTATAATCCTTATGATTATTTCATGTATCTTAATTATTTATATCAAAATTATAGTATGTATAACAATATGAATAACAATATCAATATCAATATGAATAATAACAATAATCAAAATAATACAATACAACAAAATCTTGAATCAGATGATGCTGTAGAAGCACAAAACTTTACAGATGTAATAGGTCCTGTACTAGTACAACTAGGGGGAAGAGAAGTAAATATAACTATAAAATCTGTAGTAGAAAATAAGTTTGTAGCAGCAGAAAATGGTGGAGGAAGAGAACTAGTAGCAAATAGAGATGTAGCAGATATATGGGAAACTTTTACAGCTACTATTTTACCAAATAATATGGTTATCCTTAGAAGCTATAATGGTCAATATGTAAGAGTAAGAGAAAATGACGGAGTATTATTAGCAAATGCAGATAATAGACAATCAGCAACTAGATTTAGGATAGTAAGACTAGAAGGAAATGAAATGGCAGTTCAAGCTCCAAATGGTCAATATGTAAGAGTAAGAGAAAATGATAAATGGTTAGTAGCAAGAGCAGATGAAACAGGAAGAAGAACAAGATTTATAATAGATATAATATCACAAGTTCCAAGCATTCCAGATATAATAGAAGATATATTAGAAGAGATAATTGGTCAAACTGGAAGAGAAAGAAATGTAACCATAAAATCTGTAGTAGAAAATAAGTTTGTAGCAGCAGAAAATGGTGGAGGAAGGGAATTAGTAGCAAATAGAGATGTAGCAGATATATGGGAAACCTTTAAAATTATAAATACAGGAAGTAATAATGTAATTTTACAAAGTTACAATGGTCAATATATAAGAGTAAGAGAAAATGATGGAGTATTATTGGCAAATGCAAGTAATAGACAGTCGGCAACAAGGTTTAGAATAATAAGAGTAGAAGGAAGAGAAGTTGCTCTTCAAGCACCAAATGGTCAGTATGTAAGGGTAAGAGAAAGGGATAAATGGCTAGTAGCAAGGGCAGATCAAACTGGAAGAAGAACTAGATTTATAATAGATAGAATAACACAACCTATAGATATAATAGACGATATACTAAGCCAAGTAGGAAGAGTAAGAAATATAAATATTAAATCAGTCGTTGAAAATAAATTTGTAGCAGCAGAAAATGGAGGAGGAAGAGAACTAGTAGCAAATAGAGATGTAGCAGATATATGGGAAAACTTCAGAGCTATAAATACAGGAAATAACACAATAATCCTTCAAAGCTACAATGGTCAATACGTGAGAGTAAGAGGAAATGATGGAGTATTATTAGCAAATGCAGATAATAGACAATCAGCAACAAGATTTACAATAGTAAGATTAGAAGGAAATGAAATAGCCCTTCAAGCACCAAATGGACAGTATGTAAGAGTAAGAGAAAATGATAAGTGGCTAGTTGCAAGAGCAGATCAAACGGGAAGAAGAACTAGATTTACAATAAGTAGAGCTAGTCAATCTCGTTAACAATAAAATAAGTAGCAAAAATAAAGTGTGTAAACTCAGCGATATGGGTTACACACTTTATTTTTTAGAATATGACAAAACATTGATTACGATACAATTGTATGGGTACAATCTGATTTTATTACCATATTAGTGCATAAGTTGTTGACTGTATTACAGAAATATAAGACAATTAATATAAATAAGGGTACTTAAACGCAAATGTACCAATACAATTCACATAAGGGGGAAGTTGAAATGAATAATAGATATGATCTTAATAAAAATCTTGCTCAAATGCTAAAAGGTGGAGTTATTATGGATGTAACAAATCCAGAAGAAGCAAAAATTGCTGAAGAAGCCGGTGCTTGTGCTGTTATGGCTCTTGAAAGGGTTCCTGCTGATATAAGAAAAGATGGTGGAGTTGCAAGAGCATCAGACCCACAAATGATTAAAGGTATACAAGAAGCTGTTTCTATACCGGTTATGGCAAAGGTAAGAATAGGTCACTTTGTAGAAGCGCAGATACTGGAAGCTTTAGAAGTAGATTACATAGATGAAAGTGAAGTTTTAACACCAGCAGATCCAAATCTTCATATTGATAAAAAAGCTTTCGAAGTTCCTTTTGTATGTGGAGCTAAAAATCTAGGAGAAGCTTTAAGAAGAATTGGAGAAGGTGCTTCGATGATTAGAACTAAAGGTGAACCTGGAACTGGTGATGTTATAGAAGCTGTTAAACATATGAGAATGATGAACTCTGAAATTAGAAGAATACAAGGTTTATCAAAAGAAGAATTAATGAATGCAGCCAAAGAACTACAGGCTCCAATTCATTTAGTTGAGTATGTTCATGAAAATGGAAAACTTCCTGTTGTAAACTTTGCAGCTGGTGGTGTAGCTACTCCTGCTGATGCTGCAATGATGATGCAACTTGGTTGTGATGGAGTATTTGTTGGTTCAGGAATTTTCAAATCAGGAGATCCAAGAAAGAGAGCTAGTGCTATAGTTAAAGCTGTTACTAACTTTAATGATGCAAAAATATTGGCTGAGGTATCAGAGAATCTTGGAGAGGCAATGGTTGGAATAAATGTTTATTCAATAGATAAAGAAGAAAGAATGGCGAATAGAGGGTATTAATATGAAAAACATTGGTGTTTTGGCACTTCAAGGTGCATTTAAAGAACATGTAAAGATGATTGAATTGCTAGGTCACAAAGCTATTGAGATAAGAAAAGTGGAACAACTCAATAATATTGATGGAATTATTTTACCTGGTGGTGAAAGTACAACAATAGGAAAGCTACTTAATGATTTTCAAATGAAAGAAATTTTATCAAATAAAATTAACAATGGGTTGCCTGTATGGGGAACTTGTGCAGGTATGATTATTTTAGCAAAAAAAATTGCAAACTCCAATACAACCCATATACCTATTATGGATATTGAAGTAGTAAGAAATGCGTATGGTAGACAACTAGGTAGCTTTTCTGTAAATAAAAAAGTGGAAGGAATAGAAGGTGGAGAGATCCCTATGGTGTTTATCAGAGCTCCTTATATAAAAGAAGTTGGAGATAATGTATCTGTGTTAGCTACAGTTGACAATAATATTGTAGCAGCAAGACAAAAAAATATACTTGTAACTTCTTTTCATCCTGAACTTACAGAAGATTTGAGAGTACATGAATATTTCACTAATATGATAAATCAAGATAATTAGCGAAACCCAAGACCATATAGGTTACCTGTATGGTCTTTTCTATTTCTTAAAATTATTTTTATAATTAGTATAAAAATAATTTTTTAGACAAAAATACAAAAGTATGAAAAATTATATACAAAATAATGGACTAGGAGGATATATTATGGATTTTTCAATGTTTTGTTATCAATGTGAACAGGCAATAGGCGGAAAAGGCTGTACTAAAATGGGTAACTGTACAAAGGATTCAGAACTTGCTAAACTTATGGATTTGTTTGTATATCAATTAAAAGGAATAAGTTATTATGCAATGAAGCTGTTAGGTAGAGGTGTAAAAGTAAATCAAGATGTAGGTGCATTTGTTGCAGATGGAACATTTTATACCCTTACTAATACAAACTTTGATACTGATAGATTCTTTGATTTATTAAAAGAAGCACAAAGTATAAAAGAAGAATTAAGAAAACAAGTAAATAATGACGAAGGAGCTCCAGAGCAAGCTACATACAATTTACCATCAGACAAAAACCAAATATTAAAAGATGCTGTAAAAGCTGGTATAATGTACGATCAAACATTAGATCAAAATATACGTTCATTAAGAGAGACAATAATATATGGATTAAAAGGTATGGGAGCATATGCTCACCATGCAAGAGTTTTAGGATACGTTAGCGAGGAAGTAGACCAATTCTTCTTTAAAGGATTAGATGCAACTATAAATGATAAATTAACTGTAGAAGAATTAATAAATATGACAATGGAAACTGGTATGGCAAACTACAAGTGTATAGAATTATTAGATACAGCAAATACGGAGAGCTATGGGGACCCTGTTCCTACACACGTAAATGTAAATGTAAAAAAAGGGCCAGCGATAATAGTATCAGGCCACGACTTAAGAGATTTAAAAATGCTACTTGAACAAACAGAAGGAAAAGGTATAAATATATATACTCATGGTGAGATGTTACCATGTCATGGTTATCCAGAATTAAATAAATATTCTCATTTAGTTGGTAACTTTGGTGATGCATGGCAAGACCAACAAAAACAATTTGATGGAATACCAGCTGCTATACTTATGACTACTAACTGCTTAATGAAGCCAAGAGATTCATACAAAGACAGATTATTTACTACTAGTATAGTTGGATGGCCAGATGTTAACCATATAAACAAAGCAGATGATAAAGGAAACAAAGACTTTACACCTGTAATAAAAAAAGCATTAGAATTAGGTGGATTCCCAAAAGATGAAGAAGAAAAGAAAATAATAGTGGGATTTGGTCACAAAGCTACATTAAGTAATGCAGGTGCAATAGTTGATGCTGTTAAATCAGGAAAGCTAAAACACTTCTTCTTAATAGGAGGATGTGACGGTGCAAGACCAGGAAGAAATTACTACACTGATCTTGCTAAACAAGTTCCTCAAGATAGTGTTATACTTACTTTAGCTTGTGGTAAATATAGATTTAATAAATTAGAATTTGGTGATATAGGGGGAATACCAAGACTTTTAGATGTTGGTCAATGTAATGACACATATTCAGCTGTAAGAATAGCATTAGCACTTGCAGAAGCTTTTGAATGTGATGTGAATGATTTACCATTATCTATAATGTTATCTTGGTATGAACAAAAAGCTGTTGCAGATTTATTAACTCTATTATCATTAGGAATAAAAGGGATATACCTTGGACCATCAATTCCAGCGTTTTTATCTCCAGACGTTCTACAATACTTAATAAATCATTTTGATTTAAAACCTATATCAACGCCAGAAGAAGATTTAAAAGTTATATTAGGATAAAACATAAAGGAGGTTATCCCTTGTGGGATTACCTCCTTTTACTTTATCTATATCTTCTTTGTATTACAAATTTAGCTAATTCGTTAGCTGCCTCTGCTCCAGTTAATAAACCTCCTTGTACCCATGCATGAGTACCTGCAGCATAATTTCCTGCAAATAATAATCTGCCATTATATTCAGGTGATTTTAATGGATAAGTATATAGCCTCTTTTCTTCAGGTGACATATAAAAAAACGCTCCATAAAATGGGTATTCTCTATTCCAATTAACAGTTTTGAAATCAAGAACTATATCATCTAAATAACCTTTTGGAAGTTTATGAACTAGTTCAATTTGTCTTTTTATGTGTTCGATTCTTATATCATCAGGCAAATTACCCAATCTTGTTGCATCTTGAGTATAATTATAAGATGCAAGTAAAACACCTGATCTATCTGGATTTCCTTTGCAATTTTGTCCATATTCATCTAAATCATAAGATGGATACCAAATAGATGCAATAGGTAAGTCAGTAAAAGATCCGCCACCACATATTGGCCCATACATTTCATTTCTTTCCCAAAAACGTTCTTTACAAAGAAGTAATGTCTTTTGAGAGTTTTCGAAAGTAGCACTAAGTATTGCTTGTTCCTTAGGTACAGAAAGTGGTGGATTTGTTCTTATATTTCTAAAAGAAGAAGAAGGAGCACAAGATATAACATAATCAAATGTAGAGCTAGATATATTATTGTCATGCCTATAAGTTAGAGTTATAGGTCCGCCTTTTTCAAATTGTTTAATTTCTTCTACTAAGTGATCACTTTTAAAACTTATTTTCCCAAGTAGATCAATAGGTATATTTGTATACTCGTTAGGATATTCATTAGTTAATGAGTTATAAATTGCTAAAGGTAGATTTACCATACCTCCATCAATTTGATATACAACACTAAAATCAGCTGTATAAGTTTCCTGAAGAACTTCTAAAATATTATTATCTAAAAATTCTCCTGTAAAAGGATTAACACCAGAAATCATAGCTATTGCATCTTGGCTTAGGCCGTATAATTCAAGAGCACGCCTTATACTTAAGAAGTCAGCATTTATAACTTGTTGGTTATATTCAGGCTTTACTTGTATTATATCTCTTCTAAATGGAGGTTGAATTTGACGGAAATAATAATCTACTACATTGCCTAATAATTTATTCCAAGGAATTACCTTTTCAAAACCTTGTAAATTAAATAGTGGATAAATATTTTCCATTACACTTAATCCATTTGCATCATTTCTCGCATGTTTATTTCTCACATATATAATTCCATTTTCATTTGAATTTACAAATGGTTTTGTATTAAGTCCAAACAAATCTATATACTTCCATGTTGTTTCATGACTAACGGGTATTCTCATAGCACCTAATTCACCATAGAGATTTTTGTCAAAATAATATGTATATATCCTTCCTCCAATTCTATCTTTCAAAGCTTCAAATATAGTAATATTAAATCCAAGTTTTCTAAGTTCAAAAGCGGCAACAAGACCAGCTGGTCCTCCACCTATAATTCCTATATTTATATTTTTAAAAGACCCAGGATTAGCAATAGTTGTAATATCTGGAGGGGGGCTTAAAAGCTCAAGCACATTATAATAATCTTCTAGTCTATTTTGATTTCTTAATGTTTGATAAAACATCTCATGTCTTTGATTTGGGGTAGGGTTATTTATATATTCACGTATCATATTTTATCTGCTCCTCTAAGACCAATTATATTTCTGATATATATATATGTTTAAATAGATAGTTTTTGACCCCATAAATAAAAATTAAGTAATGAAAATATTCGAAATATTAAAGCATGGTAAAATATAACATATAAATTCCTAAGATTATTTAATAAAAACGTAATAAGTGTAAAACTTAATGAAGAAGATGTATATAGCATATTAAAGCTATTTATATAAATAACAAATAAAAAGGAGTGATTATCATGCCTCTAGTACAATTAGGTATGGGAGTAATAACTAAAGAACAAAAAAAGGAACTCATAGAAAGAGTAACAGAAGTAGTGTCTGATGTAGCACAATTACCTAAACAATCAATCACTGTAATTATAAGTGAAAGCCATGCTGATAATATAGGTGTAGGTGGACTTCAATTATCTGAAATGAAAAAAATTTTTAAAATAAAAACGAGTAATTAAGCCATGCTCGTTTTTATTTTGCAATAAAATAGTCTAAAAAATATAGTACTTGCGGAATTAATTCGTTATGTTTATAATATATTAATATAAATATATTATAATTTTTTTGGGAGGTAGTACTTAAATGGATCCTGATCCTAGTCAGAATATTACTATTCAGATTTTAATCATTTTATTTTTAACTTTAGTAAATGCCTTTTTTGCTTCAGCAGAAATGGCTATAGTTTCATTAAACAAAAACAAAATTAGAATGCTTGCAGATGAAGGAAATAAAAAAGCGATAATGCTTGAAAAACTTTTAGAAGAACCAACTAGTTTTTTAGCTACAATACAAGTTGGTATAACTTTTGCAGGATTTTTTGCCAGTGCATTTGCATCTACAGGAATGTCTGATGATTTAGCAAATTTTCTAAACACTATGGGTATTCCATATAGCTCTCAAATTGCACTTGTTACAATTACTATAGCTTTATCTTACTTAACCTTAGTATTTGGTGAATTATTCCCTAAGAGAATTGCACTTCAAATGTCTGAAACTATTGCTATGTTTTCGGTTAAACCAATAGTTATTGTATCTAAAATTACAAGACCATTTATAAAACTGCTTTCAGGTTCAAGTAACTTACTTGTTAGGATTGTAGGACTTGATGTAGAGGGGCTAGATGAAAAAGTATCAAGAGAAGAATTAAAATCAATGATTGAAGTAGGACAAGAGCATGGAGTTATAAATGCAACAGAAAAAGAAATGTTAGAGAGCATATTTGATTTTGATGATAAAGTAGCAAAAGAAGTAATGACTCCTAGACAAGAAGTATTTTCAGTAGAAATAAATGACCCTATAGATAAATTTGTAGAAGGATTCTTAGAAGAAAAGTTTTCACGAATTCCTGTTTATGAAGATAATACAGATAACATAATAGGGATTTTAAATATAAAAGATTTTTTTATAGAAGCTCACAAGTATGGATTTGAAAATATAAATATACAGCCAATATTAAGAGAACCTTATTTCGTACCAGAAACAAAAAGTATAGATGTTTTATTTAAGGATCTTCAAGGTTCTAAAAATCATATGGCTATTTTAATAGATGAATATGGTGGATTTTCAGGAATCGTAACTATTGAGGACTTAATTGAAGAGGTAATGGGTAATATATTTGATGAATATGATGAAAATGAACCAGATATTAAAAAAATAGATAATAATACATACTTAATAGATGGGTTATTATCTATAGAAGATGTAAACGATCACCTTAATTTGGATTTGAAGTCTGAACACTCAGATACAATTGGAGGATTTGTAGTAGACCTCATAGGTAGCATACCTACAAATGAAGAATATAAAAGTATAGAATATGAAAACTTAATTTTTGAAATAGAGGAAGTAAGAGAAAAAAGAATAGGAAAAGTAAGAATGCATTTACAAAGAGAGGCATAATTTGCCTCTCTTTTTTACTACTAATTATCCTACCCCGTGCATATAATTTAATAATGTAAAACAAAAGGGGGGGCCACTATGGCTAAAAGAGATATATTAGCTTTAGGAGATGAAAATTTACATAAAAAATCCATAGAGATATCCAAAGAAGATATAAAAAAAGCTGAAGAAATAATTAACGATTTACACGATACTTTAATGAATTTTAGAAAAAAGCATGGTTTTGGCAGGGCTATTACAGCACCTCAAATTAATGAATTTTATAGAATAATATATATAAATATTGAAGAGGACTCTATATCTATTATAAATCCAAAGATTGAATTTATAGGGGATGAAAAAATAGAATTATGGGATGATTGTATGAGTTTTCCAGGGCTAGAGGTCAGACTATATAGATATAAAAAATGTAAAATTTACTACAAAGATTTAAACTGGGATGACTGTGCTTTAGAGCTTGAAGGCGATCTATCGGAATTAGTACAACATGAATACGATCATTTGGATGGAATATTAGCTGTTCAAAGAGCTATAGATGGAAAATCATTTAGAATAAATAAGAAAAAATCAGGATATTTCTAAGATAAATTAAATAATAATATATTTAAAATAAAGTGACCATAAAATATGGTCACTTTGCTTTTATAAAATAGAAATAACTAAATATATAGGTTATAAATGATGCTATAACTCCATCTAATATATCGATCATAGTATCTTTTAAGCTAAAATTTTGCATATCCGTTTTTAATATAGAATCTGATATAAACTCAAATATCTCCCAAAATATATGGAAAGACACACTAAAACAAAACATAAAAAGACATATAAAGGATATGCTCATATAAGAGTATGACCTATCAGTATTAATTCTTTTTAATACATAATAACCTACAATACTAAATAGCGCACCAGCATATGCGTGTAAAATATCATCATAGATAGGAATTATGCCATAAAATTTAAAAACTTCTCCTAACAACATAGAAGATAAAATAAGAATATTTAAAAGAATATTTACAAGAGTTGAAAAGCAAAGTTTGAATTTCTTACATAGTATATCTATAAAGCAAGATGATATTAACGCTCCTACTAATATACCTATATTATTAAGTTTATTTGTAAATATAAAAAATACTATAAATATAATATAGATTATTTTAAACGATAAGCCAAACATTTTAAGCCTCCTATTTATTAAGCTTTATCATATATAATGTCCAAAAAAATGAAAATAATATAATAAATTACATAAGAATATCTTATATGCTTATTCATGTGAATCTTATTGATTAGCAGTTTACTATAAATGATATAATAATTAGATAAAATATATTAAATAAGATGTAGGTGAAAATATGATATATAAAGAAGAAATAATAAGAGGTATATTTATAAAGAGACCGAATAGATTCATAGCCCATGTAGATATAAATGGTGAAGAAGTTATAGTTCATGTTCCTAATACTGGAAGGTGTAAGGAAATATTAATAGAAGGATGTACTGTATTTCTTAAAAAATCAAATAATCCAAGTAGAAAAACTAAATATTCATTACTTGGAGCTTATAAAAAAGATAAAATAATCCATATAGATTCTCAAGAACCAAATAAGGTTGTAGAAGAAGCTTTATCGTTGCAAAGGATTGAAAAACTAAAGAAATATAATAAGGTCGAAAGAGAAAAAACATATGGAAATTCTAGGTTTGATTTTAGACTTTCAAATGAGGATGAAGAGTATTATTTAGAAGTAAAAGGTGTGACATTAGAAATTGATGGAGTATGTAAGTTTCCAGATGCTCCAACTCAAAGAGGAGCAAAACACTTACTAGAGTTAATTGATGTTAAAGAAAGTGGTAGAGGAGCAGGGGTTATATTTTTAATACAAATGGATAATATAAGATATTTTACTACAAACAAAGATATGGATAGAAACTTTTCAGATGCTCTAATTAAATGCAGAGAAAATGGGGTGGATATATTTGCATATCAATGTAAAATAGGTGAAGACTTTATAGAACTTTATGAAGCTGTTGATGTTGTACTTTAGGTTTTGATTTCACATATATACAAAACTTGTGTATAATAGAAAATAAAAGATTAAAAGCAACAAATAATAAAGGTAATTGTATAAAAACATCTAATAAATAATAAATAAAATGTAAAAAAGAAATTAAAATAAAGGAGAAATTTATGGGAGATACAGTAATATTAATAGATTCATGTAGCGACTTACCGATAGAATATATAGAAAAAAATAATATACCTACCATTGGACTTACTGTTAATTTCAAAGGAGAACAAATAGTAGATGATTTTGGAAAAACTCTTACATATAAGGATTTTTACAATGCGGTTAGAGAAGGAGAAATGCCAACTACATCTCAAATAAATTCATATACTTATAAGGATATATTTGAAAAATATATAAAAGAAAAAAAATCTATAATATACTTAGGATTTTCATCTCAACTAAGTGGATCTTTAAATAGTTCACATATTGCAAGAAATGAGTTATTAGAAGAATATAAAGAAGCTGATATTACAATTATAGATACTAAGAGCGCATCATTAGGAGAAGGATTAATAGCATATTATGCAAATGAGATGCTAAAAAAAGGTTGTACTAAAGATGAAATAGTGAATTGGGTTGAAGAAAATATATCAAAAGTAAATCATTGGTTTACAGTTGATGACCTTAATCACCTAAAAAGGGGCGGCAGAATTTCATCAACTGGAGCTATGATAGGAACTATGCTTAACATAAAGCCTATATTAACTATTGACGGTGAAGGAAAGCTAGTACCTGCTTCAAAAGTAAAAGGAAGAAAAAAGGCTCTTATGTCTTTAGTAGATGAATTTAGATTAAAATCAGTAAATCCTGAAGATCAAGTAATTTTTATAAGTCATGCAGATTCTTTAAAAGATGCGCTTACAGTAAAAGATATGATAACTAGTGAATTTAATGTTAAAGACGTAATTATTAATAATGTTGGTCCAGTAATAGGTTCTCATGCTGGTCCTGGAACTATAGCTTTATTCTTTATAGGTGAAAAAAGATAACTAATTACTAAACCTGAATTTTGCAATTTGCAGAGTTCAGGTTTTCTTTTTGTAGAAAATTATGAAATATTGCATTCAAAAATAAAACAAGTATGAAAGAAAAGTTTCAAAAAATGTAGAGATTATCATTATATTTTGGTATAATCATTATGATAATGTTTTCACAAAATAAATTTACAACGAGGTGGATTTTGAATGTCAGAAGTTAATGTTAAAAAAATGAGATGGTACAACCTTGCTTTAATGGCTTTCGTTACAGTATGGGGATTTGGTAATGTTGTTAACAATTATGCTAATCAAGGGTTAACAGTTATTGTTTCATGGGTACTTATTATATCATTATATTTTATTCCTTATGTATTAATGGTAGGAGAACTTGGTTCAGCATTTAGAAATGGTAAAGCAGGGGTTAGTACATGGATTAGAGAAACTAGCACTCCAATGTTAGCGTACTTAGCTGGATGGACTTATTGGGTTGTGCACGTTCCATATTTAGCACAAAAACCTCAAGGCGTACTAATAGCAATAAGTTGGTTTTTATTCCAAGATGGAAATGTTATTAAAAACATGAATCCAATGATATTACAACCAATAGCATTAATAGTATTCTTAGTATTCTTATGGATTGCTTCAAAAGGAATAACTTCTCTTAAGAGAATCGGTAGTGTAGCAGGAACAGCTATGTTTGTAATGTCTTTATTATATGTATTAATGATGATTGCAGCACCAGCAATAACTGGAGTTAAAGCTGCTGATATAAGTCTTAATGCAGAAACATTTATCCCTAAATTTGACTTTACATATTTCACTACAATAGCTATGTTAGTATTTGCAGTAGGTGGTGCAGAAAAGCTATCACCATATGTAAATAATACTGAAAATCCAGATAAAGAATTTCCAAAGGGTATGATAATACTTGCAATTATGGTTGCAGTATCTGCAATCCTAGGATCAATTGCTATGGGTATGATGTTTGATCCTAATAACATACCAGAAGATTTAATGATGAATGGAGCTTATTATTCATTCCAGTTACTAGGAGAGTATTATGGAGTAGGAAATTTACTTTTAATAATATATGCACTTGCTAATACAGCAGCACAAGTATCAGCACTTCTATTCTCTATAGATGCACCTCTTAAAGTATTACTTGCAGAAGCAGATGAAAGATATATACCAAAGGCACTTGGAAAAACTAACAAACATGGAGCGCCAATAAATGGATATATAATGACTGCTATACTTGTTGGAGCATTAATAATGATTCCAGCAATTGGTATAGGAAATATGAATGAATTGTTTAATTGGTTATTAAAATTAAATGCAGTAGTTATGCCACTTAGATATCTGTGGGTATTTGTTGCTTATATGGGATTAAAGCGTATGGCAGATAAATATGATTTAAAATACAAATTTGTAAAAAATGATAAAGTAGGATTTGCAATAGGTTTATGGTGTTTTGTATTTACTGCATTTGCTTGCATAATGGGAATGTTCCCAAGTGATCTTAAACCATTTACTTCAGAGTGGAATTTTATAGTTTCATTAAATATATTAACTCCTTTTATATTAATGGGATTAGGGTTAATATTACCTATGATAGCTAGAAAAGTAAATAAATTAGATTCAAGCCAGAAAAAAGTAAGTTAAGATTAATTATAATAAAACAAAAAGCCTAGATTTCATATAAAAATGGATTTAGGCTTTTTGTTTTATTATATATTAAATTACATATAATAATTTTGTATAAATTTCTAAAGATAAAATAAAGAGAGGTAGATTATATAGATGGATAAAAATCCAAAGAATATAAAAGTAGTAGTTGGAATGTCTGGTGGAGTTGATTCTTCTGTTTGTGCACTACTTTTAAAAAAACAGGGATATAACGTTGTAGGAGTATTTATGAAAAACTGGGAAGAAAAAAATGATGATGGAGTTTGTACATCTACTGAAGATTATGAAGATGTCATAAAAGTGTGTTCTACTTTAGATATTCCATATTATACAATTAATTTTGTAAAGGAATATTGGGACAGGGTTTTTGAATATTTTTTATCTGAATATAGAAAAGGTAGAACCCCTAACCCAGATGTAATGTGCAATAAAGAAATAAAATTTAAAGCATTCTTAGATTTTGCTATGGGCATAGGAGCGGATTATATAGCTATGGGACATTATGCTCAAGTAGATTATATCGATGGTGAATATAGGCTTTTAAGAGGTGCAGATAAAAATAAAGATCAATCATATTTTTTATGTGAATTAAATCAAAATCAATTATCTAAAAGTATGTTTCCTGTTGGCCATTTGACAAAGCCTGAAGTTAGAGAATTAGCTAGAAAATACAACTTAATAACAGCAAATAAAAAAGACAGTACAGGAATTTGCTTTATAGGAGAAAGAGATTTTAGAGAGTTTTTAAACAACTATTTACCTGCAAAACAAGGAAATATAAAAACATTAGAAGGAGCAATAAAAGGAGAACACCATGGGCTTATGCACTATACATTAGGTCAAAGAAAGGGATTAGGTATAGGTGGTTCTGGTGAACCTTGGTTTGTTGTAGAAAAGGATTTAAAAAATAATATACTTTATGTAGTTCAAGGTGAAAACAATCCAAATTTATACTGTAATGGACTTAAAGCTACAGACGTAAATTGGATAAGCAATAAAGAAAAACCAAAGACCTTTGAGTGTAGTGCTAAGTTTAGATATAGACAGCAAGATCAAGATGTTATAGTACATATAAAAGATAATAATACTTGTATAGTTGAATTCAAGGATCCTCAAAAGGCAATAACTCCAGGACAAGCAGTAGTATTTTATGATAAAGAAGTTTGTCTAGGTGGAGGTATAATAGATGAGTGTTTTAAATAAAAATAATATAGTTTAGAGTGAAAAAACACTCTAAACTATATTAAATAATCTATAGGTCTATTGTAAAATTCAGTTCTATTGAACTGAGGAAACGATGATATAAATCTAACTGTAATAGGAGTACCTAAAAGTTCAGGGTGTGCCTTGAAAAATTCCCTATCTCCATAAATTAAAGCTTCAAGTGCCAATGGAAGTTCTCTTTTGAATATATCATATCTTGTTTTTGCCATATTAAAATTTGAGTTGCCTACATACACAAATGCTTGCAGTGTATATATCCCTGGACTTACTAAGCCCCATTGAGCTAGAACTTCATCTCGAGTCATTGGGTTTATCTTATCAAAATCAAAATATGGCCCTATAGTTAAAAATAAATTGCCTGTATTATCAGAATGGGTTAAGGTATATTTTCTAAAACGTATAGGATCTGTTTCAGTTATAGGTGGAACAAATGTAACTGATAATTTTTCAGGATCTAATTCTTTCAAATATATTCCCCCTTAAAGGTTTGATTAACATTATTAAAAAATTATGTTGTCCATATATAATATTAAAATTAATTATGTTATGTGCTATTAATTAAAAAAATAACCTCACTGTAATTTTATAAAATCACAGTGAGGTTATAATATCTATCTGCTAAATTTGAGCAAGGTGCCATCTGGTCGTTGGCGACATGAGCGTAGCGAACTTTATTTTAGTTTTTCAAGTTCATCTCCAAGATATCTTGCAATTGCACGCATACCAGATTTTTTAGATATAGCTTCTGCATCTGAGTTATAGTTTGTATTTGTATTTACATCATAAGTATAAATTTCTCCATTTTCATCAGTTATAAATTCTATACCAGATATATGAATGCTATTATTTTTTAGAAAATGTTCATACTTTTCTATTATAGGGTTATTAAACCCTTCTATAATTTTAAACTTAGGTCTTTCTGATTCTGTACCAACTGGGCAGAATGTATCTCCAATTTGGCAAGCATCAGCAGGGCACAACTGGAAGCCCTTTGATGTATCAACTTGAACTGCATATAAGAACTTTCCACCAACAAACTCACAACGAGTTATATAAGGCTCTGGTGATTTTATATATTGCTGAATTAAAGTTATACCGTCTACAGGAGTATCAAATAAAGGACCATTTACATATTCTTTCAAAGCTTCAATATTGTTGAATAATTGAACTCCAAGACCTTTACCTGCACGATTGTGCTTTGTAATAAAAGATCCATCAAAGTCCTTTGCTGCTTCAATAATATTATCTTTTCCTATGGATGCTACAGTTTTTGGTGTATTAATTCCATGGGCATTAAGTGATGTATATTGACCTACTTTACTAACTTCTAACTGCAATGCACGGCTAGTATTTATAACCTTTCTTCCATGAGATTCTAACCAATATAAAACCGATGCTGTATATTCAGGAGCAAATCTATGATCTCTTGTATGTGAAGATGCGCTCATACGATTATAAAAAACTCCTTCAGGTGGTTCTTTAGATATATCTAATACACCTTCATTAAGAAACCAGTCTTCATAAGGAAGGCCTAGTGCTTCTAACTCTCTTTTTAATGGCGCTGTCCATTCACTGTTTTCGTGGATAATATAAATTTTTTTCATAATAATTACCTCCATAATCTAAATATATCTAATTAATTAAGTTTTAAGCTACATTTAATTTTTCTTCTTTATTAAATGATTCTTTATCAAATTCATTTTCAGAACTTCCAACTAAAAGTGTTACTACAGAACTTGATGTAACATTTGTCATAGTTCTTATCATATCAACTATAACATCAATTCCTAATAACATTGCCAATCCTTCGACTGGAAGGTTTAAACTTGATAATACAACTGTTGCAGCCATTATAGCAGCTCCAGGAACGCCAGCTATACCAATTGAACCTAGCGTAGTAGTTGCAACAAGTAATAGATAGTCATTTATTGTAAGGTCTATATTAAATATCTTTGCTACAAATATTGCTGCTAGGGCAGGATATATACCGCCCCCTCCATTCATTCCCATAGAAGAACCAAGTGGAGCAACAAAACTTACTATTTTATCAGATATCTTTGCTTCATTTGTAAGAGCTTTTATTGTTACTGGAAGTGTCCCATAACTACTTCTTGTAGTAAATGCTACAACCATTGGTTCAGAAATCTTTTTAAAGAACCTAAATGGGTTTATTTTTGCAAATAATGCTATTAAACTTCCATGTACTACTACTAAATGTATTACACATGCAATATACATTGCTAATATCACTTTTGCAAGTGGTATTAGTGCTGAAAGTCCAGATGATGCAGATATAGATATCATAAGTCCAAATACACCATATGGAGTTAGAGCAATTACAATTTGAGTTATTCTAAACATAATTTTAGCAAATGAATTAATAAAATTCTTAACCGGTTTAACTACTTCAGAATCCTTTGTTCCTTCAATTATTATAGCTATTGAGAAAAGCATAGAGAATATAATAACTGGTATTATTTTATCACTAGCCATTTCGTTTATTATATTCGCAGGAATCATGCCCATTAAAACATCTTTAAAAACAGGTATTTCTCTTGCCTCAAAAGCTGAATCATTTACAAATTTAACTCCTGAACCTATATCCATTAAATTACCAACTAAAATCCCAACTACAGTTGCAATTGCAGTAGTACTTAAAAGAAGTGCTATAGTTTTAAAACCAATTTTCTTAAGTTGGTCTGGATTATCAAGTGAAGTAACACTTGAAATTAAAGAACTTACAACAAGAGGTATTACAAGCATTTTAATTAAACTTATATATATACCACCAATAGGTTCAAGTATCATTGCATTTTCTTTGAATATAGCACCAAATCCAAGTCCAAATAACATAGCTATTAAAACTCTATTTCCAAAACTTATTTTTTTATTTTTTAGAAAATATAAAACACCAAGTAGTAGTAGACCTACTAATAAACCTATATATATTGACATTATGTTTACCTCCTAATTATTTAGATTTAATATAAAAACTTTTTACCATAAAAGCTAATAACTATATTGTTTGTATATGCGCGCTTTACACAAACAAAAAAACCTTCTACCTCTGTAATATTACAGAGGCAGAAGGTGACTTCCGCGGTTCCACTCTGATTAGGCAATTTGCCTATCTCATTTTAGACACAATCATGTCTATTCTCTATAACGGGAGAACCCGTAACAGCCTACTGTATTTCGGCCTAACACTCACAGGGGCACTTGGGCTACAATCCTACATAAAACTCTCTCAGCCAAGGAGTTTTTCTCTGTTATGATTCATATAACTTACTTTTCCTGGTCATAGTGCTTAATTCTATAATTCATATCAGATTACTAGGTATTGCTGTATTTTTATTATAAATACATATTAAATAAAAATCAATAGTTTTTAAAAATTTTTATATTTTTTATAAAAATAGGTATTTTTATTTAAATTTTATATATATTTTTAATAACTGCAATCTCTATACATAGAGGGGTGATTAAATTGAATTTTGAAGTTATAGTTAGATATTTCGGAGACTTAACAAATTTACAAAATGAACTGGGAGTAAGAGTAGAGTTATTAGGTTTTAACTATGCCATAATTACTGTTCAAAATGAAAGTCAAATAGATGAGTTATTAAATTATCCACAAATAGTATACGTAGAAAGACCGTTTATTTTAGGACCGGGTCAAAATATACCTTCATTTTTTTCAAGTGGAATAGTTAACTTTAAGAATCAAACAGGGCTTACTGGAAATGGTGTTATATTAGGGCTAATAGATTCAGGGATAGATTACAATATACCTATTTTTAAAAATCCAGATGGAACTAGTAAAATACTTTATTATTGGGATCAATCATCAAAGCAAGGAAGTCCACCTCCTGGATTTAATCAAGGTACATTATATACACAATCAGATATAAATAGAGCAATAAATATGGAGACAAATATACCAGTATCTTTAACTGCTGCACATGGAACTCATGTAGCAGGGATAGCAGCTCGTATAGCAAATGAATCTAATTTAATTGTTGTAAGAGTTGGAAGCATACAAACAGATGTGTTCTCAAGAAGTACAGAGTTTATGAGGGCAATAAAATTTATAATAGATGCTTCAATAGAAAAAAATATGCCAGTAGCTATAAACATGAGTTATGGTACTAATGAAGGGTCTCATTTAGGGGTATCTTTGTTTGAACAATACATTGATGATATGTCACTCATGTGGAAAAATAATATGATAGTATCAGCAGGAAACAATGCAAATAAAGGTCAGCATAAATATATAGAGCTAATTCCTAATCAAAGTCAAGAAGTGGAGTTTGTAGTAGGAGAAAATGAAAAAATATTAAATCTAAATATATGGCCTAACTTTGCAGATGTTATTGCAATATCTATAACCACTCCTACAAACAATACTACACCTGAATTAAGTTTGAATTCACGGATTTTAAGAACTACTTTAAATAGGACTAATATAACGGGGGTTTTCTATCCAATTCCACCTTATACCCTTTTAAGAAGGGTCACAATACAATTAGCATCTAATACAACTATTCAACCAGGTATATGGAAAATAAACTTTAGACCAATTACCATAGTTGCTGGTGGTATTAATATATATTTGCCTACCTCTGAAGGGCTAAGCCCAGATACTAGATTTTTAAATCCAACTGTAAATTTAACAGTTACAGTTCCAGGTACTGCAAGAAGAGTTATAACAGTAGGCAGTTATAATGATACAACAAGTGCTATTTCACCATTTTCTGGTCAAGGAGATGCAAGTCAAGGAGTATTAAAACCAGATATAGTAGCACCTGGAGAAAATATATTATCATATTTACCTGGAGGAAATCAGGGTGTTTTAAGTGGAACAAGTATGGCATCCCCCCAGGTAACTGGATCAGCTGCATTACTTATGCAGTGGGGAATAGTAAACAACAATGACCCATATATGTATGGAGATAGATTAAAAGCAATTCTTCTAAAGTTTGCAAATAGAAGCCAGGATATAGCATATCCTAATGATGTATATGGATATGGAAGACTTGATTTAGACAATATTCCACTTGAAAGTGGAGCAATGGTTATGAATATTGACGAAAAAGATGGGTTTAATAAAGCAGATGAATTTAAATATTATGATAAAATTGAAAAAAAAAACCCATATATTAGATTTAAAGCTAAAGAAGAAAGTGGATTTTTTCTCTCATATAGTGGAGATATAATATCACAACTTGATACTGTAGGAATCCCTTATATATTTGTTCCATTGGGAGAGAATACAGCATTAGTTTATTTTGATGTATTTGTACCAACTTCTACAATGTTGGAATTACGTAACGTAAATGATGTACTAAGAGGCTTGCCAATGGTTTTATTAGGAGAAAGACAAGAATCTATTCAAGGTGGAGTAACTGCAACACAAGAAATAGGAGCTAAGTTTTTTCAAAATACACCATATGCACCTTTAACGGGTAAAGGAGTTTTGATTGGACTTATAGATACTGGAATAGATTATCTGCATCCTGATTTTATATTCGAAGATGGAAAATCTAAAATTAGGTATATTTGGAACCAAGAGCAAAATATAGAAGGAAAAAACCCAGAAAGATTTCCCTTTGGAACAGAGTATAACAACGAAGAAATAAATCAGGCAATAGCTAACAATAATCCGGATTTAGGTATGGATACTGTTGGCCATGGAACTTTGGTTGGGGGAATAATGGCTGGCAGAGGAGTTGTAAATCCTGATTATATAGGAATTGCACCAGATGCAGAACTTATAGTTGTAAAGTTAAGACCAAGAATGGATATTGATTACTCCAGTTCAGATGTTCTAGCTGGAATGTACTATTGTTATACTAAGGCACATGAGTTAAATATGCCTTTAGTTTTAAATATATCTTTAGGAAGTAACTTTGGTGGAGCATCTGGAGCAACCATATTTGAAAATCTAGGCTTATATGAAGACCAGGGGGCAATAACTGTTACAGCAGCAGGAAATGAAGGAAACACCCAAACTCATTATTCAGGAAATATGACAAATAAAGGAGAAATACAAGATGTAATAGTAGAAGTTGCTCCTGGAGAACAGGATTTAAGAATACAGGTATGGGTAAAAAAGCCTGATCAGATATCTGTAAGCATAATATCTCCATCTGGAGAAATAAGTAAAGAACTTCCTGTTAGAAATTTCCTTGAAATAAATGGATTATTTAACCTAGAAAATACGAGGTATCAGTTGATTTATTATTATCCAGAACCTAGCTCAGGAGATGAATTTATTGTAATAGTTCTTAGTGATATAAAGCCTGGTATATGGACTTTAAGACTAAAAGGGGATTATATAATAGCTGGCCAGTATGATATATATTTGCCTAATAGGTCTTTATTACAACCAGGTACTAAATTTGTAGAGTCAGACCCATTTGGAACAATAAACGTACCTGCTACATCAGCTGAATTTATAACTGTTGGAACATATGATTCTATTAATAACAGTATATGGCCATCTTCATCAAGAGGACCAACAAGGTATGAACAATTAAAGCCTGATATAGTAGCACCTGGTGTAAATATAATATCAACATCACCAGGTGGAGGATATTCTACTATAACTGGAAGTAGCGCTGCTGGGGCACACGTTTCTGGAGCGTGTGCACTATTTTTACAATATTTATTAGTAGATAATGTAGACCCTTATAGAGCTTTTGTACAAATGATGAAAACATTTTTTATGGGAGGAGCTAGGACTTCTCCAGAGATAACTTTCCCTAATTTAAGTTATGGTTATGGTATTTTAAATTTAATCAAGACATTTGAGGAGTATAGGTAAAAATCCAGTATATTTGAAAAAGAGTGGGTAAACATCTACTCTTTTGTTATATTTTAAAACAAATCAAGAATAATTAGCATATAAATTTAGTAAGTATTTTTATAGGTCAGGATTAAATTAGTAAAAAGGAGTTGGATAAATGGCTGACTTATCACAATTTGTTAGAGCATATTACTTATTATATGAAGGAGATATAAGAACAGCTCTAAGCAATAGAGGTCTAAATAACTTAATAATATTGAATAATAGGAATGCCCTTTTATATACTCCGGCTGATATTACTGATGAATATATACTCAGTATAAGCGAGATAAAATTATTGAGACCATCATTATCTATGGGGGATTTGGGAATAATTACAAATAACGTTAATGAAGGGGTAAGACCTAGTGATGGATTAGGCGATGCAGGACTTGTACAAAGTGCCTACCTAAGATTAACGGGAACAGGAGTAATTATAGCAATAATAGATTCGGGAATTGATTATACTCATCCAGATTTTATTAAGCCAGATGGAACTTCAAAGATAATAAGAATATGGGATCAAGAAAACCAAAATGGGACTCCTCCTGAAGGATATTTATTTGGTTCAGAATTTACAAATGAGCAAATAAATGAAGCCATTAAAAACAACGACTCATCATTAGTTATTGATACTAGAGGAACTGGAACTATGTCAGCAGGACTATCAGCAGGCCTAGGGTCAATTGATAGTGCAAATAGGGGAATAGCTCCAGGTGCTGATTTATTAGTAATAAAACTAAGAGAATACCTAGATCCATACATGACTGGAGAACACGCTTATAAAAATACCGATTATTTTGCTGCGGTTGATTACGCTTTTAATGTTGCTACAGAACTAAATAAACCTTTAGTTATAAATGGGACAGTTGATGTTAGGGGGTGGACTTTTGGAACTAGAACAGCATTAAATGCATTGAGATTTTCTAATGTAAAGGGAAGGATTATAGTATATGGCGCTGGAAATGAAGGGAATACGGATACTCATTATTCTGGTAGATTCACATACAGTGGAGAGTTTCAAGATGTATTAATAGAAGTAGGAGAAAATCAAGAAAACTTAGCGATATTTTTAATAGCACAAAGACCTGATATAATATCAATATCTATAATAAATCCAGCCGGAGAATTTACTCCTAAAATAGATTTTAAAGAATCTTTTATTTATTCTGGAACCTTTAATTTACAAGATGTAGATTATAGTGTTCTTTATTACTATCCAGAATTTATAACAGGAGATTTATATGCTGTTATAAATTTATTTAGAGTCAAACCTGGAGTATGGACTATAAGATTGTATGCAGATCATATAGTGAGCGGAATACACGATTTATTTATGCCAGTTACACCCCTTTTAGATACTAGTACTAGATTTTTAAAACCAGATCCATTTGAGACGATAACTATATTTGGGAGTGATTCAGGAGTAATTACTATTGGAGCCTATGATATAAAAACCTCCAGTGACTGGATAGGTTCATCTAATGGTGCTGTACCTATTGATTATATAAAACCTGATATAATAGCATCAGGTGAGAATGTTATAGGTCCGTTTCCAGGCGGTATATACAATACAATGACTGGAACAGGTGCATCAAGTTCTATTGTATCTGGAGCTGTAGCACTTATGCTCGAACTTTTCTATGTAGATGGAAAAAGTATTGAATCTTCATATACTCAAGTTATAAAAACATATTTAATGGCTGGTGCTACAACTAAAACTGCATATACCTATCCAAATGTATTTTCAGGGTATGGTGCGTTAAATATAGGAAATACCTTTAGACAGATATCTCAAACCATAAAATAAAAACTATTGATTAATTCAATCAATAGTTTTTTGCATTATAAAATAAAATAAAAATTAAAAATACTTTATTTTTTAAAGAAAATATACTGTTAATTATATGAATTTCTTTAAAAAATAAAGATAAAAAAATTTATATTAAAGTGATAAGGCGTTTTTATCGTTAATTTATTATGTGATATTAATATATTATCTTAAAAAAACACATATAATATACTAATTGTTTATTTAAGTTAGGACTTTATAAAAAACCAACATTTTTTCAAAAAAAGATGATATAATTCATACTAATATAAACATTAATGACATGAGGGGTGATTTTGTGGAAAGAAAATTCAAAAAAGTGTTAGTTGCTAATAGAGGAGAAATAGCTATTAGAATTTTTAGAGCATGTGCAGAATTAGGAATAAGAAGTGTGGGTATATATAGCAAAGAAGATAAATATAGTCTTTTTAGAACTAAGGCAGATGAATCTTATTTAATAGGAGAAGGTAAGGGGCCACTTGATGCCTATCTTGATATAGATGGAATAATAGATTTAGCTAAGAGAAAAGGTGTAGATGCTATACATCCTGGATATGGATTTTTATCAGAAAATCCAGAGTTTGTTAAAAAGTGTGAAGAAAACAATATAACTTTTATAGGACCATCTGCAAATATAATGGAGTCTATGGGAGATAAGATAAATTCTAAAAATATAGCAAAAGAAGTTGGCGTTCCTACAATACCAGGAATTGATTATCCTATAGATAATATAGATGAACTTAAAAAAGTTGCATCAAATATAGGGTACCCTGTAATGCTAAAAGCCTCAAATGGCGGTGGCGGAAGAGGAATGAGAGTAATACACAGTGAAGATTCATTGGAAGTAGAATTTAATACAGCATGTAGTGAATCAAAAAAGGCATTTGGTAAAGCTATGATATTCGTAGAAAAATATCTAAGTAATCCTAAACATATAGAGGTACAAATATTAGGAGATAAACATGGAAATATTGTTCATTTATATGAAAGAGATTGTTCTGTTCAAAGAAGACACCAAAAAATAGTTGAATATGCACCTGCTTTTTCATTAGATGAAAAACTTAGAGAAAGTATATGTAATGATGGTGTTAAATTAGCTAAACATGTCGGATATGTAAATGCAGGAACATTAGAATTTTTAGTTGATGATGATGGCAGCTATTACTTTATAGAGATGAATCCTAGAATACAAGTAGAACATACTATAACAGAAATGATTACAGGAATAGATATAGTTCAAAGTCAAATATTAGTTGCACAAGGTTATAGTTTAGATAGTAATGCTATAAATATAAAATCTCAAGAAGATATAAAAATAAATGGATACTCTATACAATGTAGAATAACTACTGAAGATCCTAAAAATAACTTTATGCCTGATACTGGAAAGATAAACGTATATAGAACTGGATCTGGTTTTGGGGTAAGACTTGATGGAGGAAATGGATTTGCAGGTTCTACAATTAGTCCTTACTATGACAGCTTACTTGTAAAAACTATATCTTGGGATAGAACATTTGAAGGCGCAATAAGAAAAATGACACGTTCTATAAAAGAACATAGAATAAGAGGGGTAAAAACTAACGTAGGATTTTTGGTAAATGTATTAAACCACCCAGATTTTATAGATGGAAAATGCAGTACAAAGTTTGTAGATGAAACAGATAGCTTATTTAAATTTATAGAAGATAAAAATAGAGGAACAAAATTACTTCAATATATAGGCAATGTTATAGTAAATGAAAATAAAGGTAGTGAAAAGCCACAGTTTGATAGTATATATGTTCCAAAGGCAGAAATAAAACTGCCAGGAAGTAGAGATTTATATAAAAAATTAGGAACAAAAGGTTTTATTGATTATATAAAAAATGAAGATAAGTTGCTTATAACAGATACAACTATGAGGGATGCACATCAATCTCTTCTTGCTACAAGACTTAGAACTAATGATTTACTTAAGGTAGCAGACGCAACAAGCTCTCAAATGAATGATTTATTTTCTTTAGAGATGTGGGGAGGCGCTACTTACGATGTAGCTTATAGATTCTTAAAAGAATCTCCTTGGAGAAGATTACAACAATTAAGAGAGAAAATACCAAATACATTGTTCCAAATGCTATTTAGAGCATCTAATGCTGTAGGATACAAAAATTATCCAGATAATATAATTGATGAATTTATAAAAGAATCGGCAAATCAAGGTATAGATGTATTTAGAATATTTGACTCATTAAACTGGGTTGAAAATATGAAACCTTCTATAGAAACAGCACTTAAAACAGATAGTATAGTTGAAGGTACTATATGTTATACAGGTGATATATTAGATAAAAGTAAAACTAAATACAATTTAGAATATTATGTAAATATGGCTATGGAACTTGAAAGATTAGGAGTTCACATAATAGCAATAAAAGATATGGCTGGACTTTTAAAACCATATGCAGCATATGAGTTAGTTAAAGCACTAAAAGAAAATGTAAAAGTTCCTATCCACTTACACACACATGATACTAGTGGAAATGGTATAGCAACTTACTTAATGGCAACTCAAGCTGGAGTTGATATAGTAGACTGTGCACTAGAATCTATGTCAGGACTTACTAGTCAACCATCATTAAACTCATTAGTTGAGGCTTTAAAAAATACTAAGAGAGATACGAAAATAGATGTAGAAAGATATCAAGAAATAAGCGATTACTATAAAGATATAAGAAATATATATTCTAAGTTCGAAAGTGATTTAAAAAATCCATCTGCAGAAATATATAAATATGAAATACCAGGAGGTCAATATACTAACTTAAAACCTCAGGTAGAAAGTTTAGGCCTTGGAAATAAATTTAAAGAAGTAAAGGAAACATATAAAGTAGCAAATGATTTATTAGGAGATATAATAAAAGTTACTCCTTCTTCAAAAGTAGTTGGAGATCTAGCAATATTTATGGTTAAAAACGATTTAAATAAAGATAATATAGTAGAAAAAGGAAACAATTTATCATTCCCAGATTCTATAGTAGATTATTTTAAAGGTATGATAGGTCAACCTGAAGGTGGAATACCAAAGGATTTACAAGAAGTTGTTTTAAAAGGTGAAGAACCTATAACTGTAAGACCAGGAGAACTTTTACAAGAAGAGAACTTTGAAAGTACAAGAAAATACCTAGAAGAGAAATTTAACATGAAAGCAAACATTAGAAATGTAATAAGTTATTTATTATATCCAAAGGTATATGAGGATTATTTAAGTCATTTAAATACTTATCACGATATATCAAGACTTGAAAGTGATGTTTTCTTCTATGGTTTAAATAAAGGTGAAGAATGTGAAGTAGAAATAGATCCGGGAAAAGTCCTTACTATTAAGTTTATAGATATGACTAAAGCAAATGAGAATGGAAACAGAACTTTGATGTTTGAATTAAATGGGATGCTAAGAGAAATAGAAATAGAAGATAAAACATTCTCAAGTAGTGTTAAAAATGTACAAAAAGCAGATATAAATGATGAACTACAAATAGGAGCTAGTATTCCTGGTAAGGTAGTTAAGGTTATAGTAAAAGAAGGCGAATCTGTTAAGAAAAATCAGCCACTTGTTATAATTGAAGCAATGAAAATGGAAACAGTAATAGTTGCAAAGGTAGATGGAGTTATAGATGAGATACATGTAAAAAATGAAGAAATGGTTTCTGACAAACAACTTTTAATAACTATGAAATAAAAAATTAAAATAGTAAAATTTTCTTCATGAATTATAGTCATCCTAAATAGGGAAAATAAGAATTAAGAAAGAAGTTTTATTACTTTCTTTAAAATACAAAAAGGAGTGACTATAATGGAAAAAAAATTACAACCTTTAACAGGAAAAGATAATGCGAGACTTCGTGCATATAGACCAAAGCAAAGTGAAGCAACTGCAGGGTGGCAAGATATACAAAGATATGCTCCTCATGCAAAAACACCTATACCATCTGAAATAGGAGTAGAAGAAGCTAAAGATTATGTAGATAATGTAAGTAGATTATCATAATAAAAAGAGGTGTATATACACCTCTTTTTTTAATTTAAGGAAATTATAATTTCAAACCTATGAACTTGAAAAACTAGCCTGTTCTTCAAGGTAATTGGCGACATGAGTGAAGCGAATTTTAAAAATTATTATTAAAGTTTACTATCTTACTATTATCTATAGACGAAATATCTTTTGATCCTGTTAAAATCATAGTTTGAGTAAGCTCATTTTTAAACTTATTTATAGTAGCTTTAACTCCATCTTCACCATTTCCGTAGGCTCCCCATATTATAGGTCTTCCAATTAATACTGCATCAGCACCTAGTGATATATACTTAAATATATCTAAACCTTGTCTTACATTACCATCAGCTAATATAGTTATTTTACCTTTTAGTTTTTTAGATATTTTAGGTAAAACTTCTGCAACTCCTAGTGTATCATCAAGAATTCTTCCACCGTGATTTGATACAACTATAGCAGATGCACCTGCTTGATATGCAAGCTCTGCTTCTTCTTCGTCCATTATACCTTTTATTATAAATGGAAGATTTGTAGATGATACTAATTCTTTTAATTCATCTAATGATTTAGGCCCTACTGGTTGATTGTTAAGTGTCATAGTTACAAGCCCAGCACCATCTATATCAATTCCAACTGCAATACAACCGGCTTCTTCAGCTACTTTTATTCTTTCTATTATATCTTCATTTTCTCTAGGTTTTATAATTGCAATACCATTTCCATTTACTTTTTTTATAGCATCTATTCCATATTGATAAAGTTTTAAATCAGCACCATCACCAATCATTCCTAATGTGTTTGAGTTAAAACTTCCTAATATAGCCGCATTAACATATTCTTCCTCCGATAAAAATCCACCCATATTATATGATGCTCCTGTTATAGGTGCAGTCATTAGAGGTAAGTCCAGTTCTTTTCCAAAAATATTGACTTTTGTATCTGGACTTTTAACGTTGTGAATAGTTTTTAGTTTAAGTCTTACATTTTTTAAAGTCCTATAATTTCTTTTGAAAGCATCGCCAGTACCACATCCACCCATTCCAGGAACCTTACCTGCACACCAAACACCATTACATTCTTTACATACATTACAATAATCTTTCATATTCTTTCTAGCATTTTCTAAAACTTCATTTATATTCATAAAGAAACCCCCATTTATTGATAAGTAGTATAAGACAAAAGCTTACAATTCTATTTTAAAATATAATTTAAAAATATGAAAGGTTAATTATTTTTTATATGTTACTCCATGATTCAAATATTATATTATTAAATTTATCAACATCCTTTATTAGTGTAGGCATATTAATATTTGAATTAGGACTTTTTGAATTTATAATAAGTTCACTTTTTAAATCATCTACTGTAGAATGTATATCTACAAAATTATCTTCAAATAATTCTGGATTTGTTATATACACGCTTGCTACTATATCCCAGTTATAAAAACCATCTATTCCAAACTCATTAATTATAAATTCAAACCATTGATAAGTCTTAGAATTTATATATTTGTATATAGGTAAGTCATTTTTAGTTAGTCTTTCGTATTCTTTTTTTCCAAAGAAAGCTTGGAGGCATATATGAGCATTTAATATAGTAACTTTACATCCAGAGTTAAATATTTTATATGAAGCCTCTGAATCACAAGAAAAATTAAGTTTGGGTAAATGTTTATTATTTATAATAAGAAGCTTAGCTATTCCTCCCATTAAAACTATTTCTTTTACTTTATCAAAAAAATTATTGTCTAAATTATATGCTCCTAATAAATTTGTTAAAGAGCCTGTTGCAAGTATAGTTATAGTATTTGGAGATTTGTTAACTATTTCAACTAAAAAACTTGCAGCTTCACTATTTCTATTTTCAGTATTAAGTGCTCCTTTTAAAAGGGAGATATGGTTTATATTAAGTTCATTAAACATGTTTTTTGTATTTTCATAAACTGCTTCTAACTTGTTATTTCCATATGTAGTAGTAACCCCTAAAATATCAATATCATCTCTTCCAAGTAAATATAAAAGCGTAAGACCATCATCTACATCACAACCGTAAATTTCCATAGTATTATCACAGTCAAATACAACTTTATGCATTAATAACTTTACCTAGGTAGAAATATACACATAAGCCAATTGTATATAATCTAACAAAAAATTACAAAAAAATATATATATATCATATTTACTTATATTATGTAAATATGATATATATAACAAAAGGTATAATATTTAAATACTGAAGATAAGGAGTGTATATAAGAAAAAAATTATATCAATTTTAATGACAATACTTATAGTAATTGGATTAAATGGTTGTGGTGGAGACGAAAAAATTACATAAAAGGCAAAATAGAAAACAATATACCTAAAACAGATTTTGGAAAATTCAAGGTAAATTACAATGAAAATAATAATGTAAATATTATGATATCTCCAGGAAGAATAAGTATAAATCCTTTAAATCATATATCAAATATAGAAGGAATAGTTATTAAAAAGAGATATGCTGGAGATAGAATTTATTATAATGCAGACATTAAAAATAATAATATTAAGATAAGCTCTGTAAATAATAGTTATAATATAGGAGATAAAGTAAAAATTGAAATAGATTTTGAAAACTCTATTTACTTTAATTTGTAAGGAATGATTATATGATATCTATTATAATACCTACATTAAATGAGGAAAAAACGATTGAAAATACTATAAAGAATTTAAATAATTTAAATGGAGATAAAGAGTTAATAGTAGTAGATGGAGGTAGTTCTGATAATACTGTAATAGAAGCAAGTAAGTATGCAAAGGTTGTAAAATCTAAAAAGGGTAGATCATTACAAATGAATGTTGGAGCAAAAATAGCAAAAGGAAATATATTATGGTTTGTCCATTCTGATTCTATAATACAAGAAAATTCGTTAATTGAAATAGAAAATGCTATAAATAAAGGATATATAGGTGGAGGATTTCATCTATATTTTTACGACTTAAATACAAAATTTATGAAGTTTGTACAAGTTACATCAAATATTAGAGGTAAGTTTTTAAAACTTATATACGGAGATCAAGGAATATTTGTAAGAAGAGATGTTTTTGAAAAATTAGGAGGATTTCCAGAGATTGAAATTATGGAGGATTGGGAATTTAGCCTTAGGATAAAAAAGCAAGGAAAAACATGTCTTATAAATACTCCTATTGGGACATCGGCAAGAAGATTTAAAAAAGGTGGGGAACTTAAAACCTTATTACTAATGCATAAACTTAAGATATTATATACATTAGGAGTATCACCTAAAAAATTAGTCAAAATATACAGGGAGGCTAGGTAAAATGAAAAATGCATTGATACTTATGACTAGAATCCCTGTAGAGGGAAAGACCAAAACTAGGCTTATGAGTATTTTAAGTGGATTAGAATGTGCGCAAATACACATGTGTTTTTTAAAAGATATATTCGAGGTTCTTCGTTATATAAAAAATGATATAGATATATATCTAACATATACACCTGAAGATTCTTTTGAAATAATAGAAGATATAATACCTGATTATGTGAGATGTTTTCCACAACATGGAGATAACCTAGGAGATAGAATGGATAATGCTATAAAATATGTATTATCTAAAAATCACAATAAAGTTTTGCTAATGGGATGTGATATTCCACATATACAACCTGAAAATATAATAAAGGCCTTTGATGAATTAAATTATAATGATCTATGTCTAGGGCCTACTTTAGATGGTGGATATTATCTTGTAGGTATGAAAAGTAAAATAGATTTAATATTTGACAATAACTTAAAATGGGGATATAAAACTGTACTTGAAGGAACATTAGATATATGCAATAAAAACAACATAAGTGTAGGGCTTACGAATAAGTTAATAGATATTGATACTAAAGATGACTTAATACACTTGTTTAACGAAATATGCAATAACAAATTCAAAGATAAGATAATGCCTGTAAATACAGCAAACTTCATACTAAGCTGTAAGGAAGGAACTGAGTATGCTAAAAGATACATTAAAAGGTAATATAAAAAATTATATAAATGATTATAATCTAAGAGATAAACTACAGGTAAAAGAGAATTTTAAAGTAGAGTTTTTGGCTCAAGGTGAATATAATATTAATTTTACTATAGATGACAATGAAAAAAAGTATGTATTTAGGGTAAATACTAAAAGTCAGTTAGAAATAGAAAATCAAATAAAATACGAATATGATGCTTTAAAAAAACTAGAAATAAGTAAGGTAACGCCTAAAGCTTATTATTTAGATGATACTAAAGATTATTTTGATTATGGAATATTAATAATGGAATTTTTGCATGGAAGACCTCTTGAATACAATAAGGATATGAATAATGCTGGTAAAATATTTGGAAGTATTCACTCATTAGATTTATCTAAAATTAATAGTGATAACTTCATAGTAGAAAGCAATATATTAAGCGATAGAATAAAAGAAGGCAATAGATGGTTAAAGGACTTTTTTAAATGTGATTTAGTAGAACATGAACTTAAAAATTTATTTTATAAGCTTATTAATTACTGTGAAAAAAATAAATATAAAGAAAAATACTTTATAGAAAATAAATGGCATGTTATAAACAACACTGAAGTAAATTCTCATAACTTTATAATAGGAGATAATAGCTATTTAATAGATTGGGAAAAACCTGTTATAAGTGATCCATGTCAAGATATAACTCAATTCTTAGCAATAACAACTACACTATGGAAACAAAATTATATACTAAATGATTATGAGATAAATGAATTTTATAAATCTTATCTAAAAAATATAAATCATGATAAAAATATAAGAGAAAGAGTAAGTATATACAGTCCATATTTGTATTTAAGGGCTTTATCTTGGTGTGCTAGTGCATATTTAGAATATCAAGATCTTAATAAGGATATAAGAAATATTGATACCTATAATAAAATAAAAGAATATTTAGATATAGACTTTATGGAAAAAATATTAAAGCCTTATCTAGGATAATAAGAGGAGATAAAAAACCTATGAAACTAATATCGTGGAATGTTAATGGGATTAGAGCTTGTGTTAGTAAAAATTTTTTAGATTATTTTAAAGAAGTAGATGCAGATATATTTTGTATCCAAGAAAGTAAATTACAAGAAGGACAAATAGATTTAGAATTAGATGGATATTATCAATACTGGAATTATGCAGAGAAAAAAGGATACTCAGGTACAGCAATATTTACAAAAATAAAGCCTATTAATGTTACTTATGGAATAAATAAAGAAGAACATGACAAAGAAGGAAGGGTTATAACTTTAGAGTTTGACGATTTTTATTTTGTAACAGTATATACTCCAAATTCACAATCAGCACTAGCAAGACTTGATTATAGAATGAAGTGGGAAGATGATTTTAGAAATTATCTAAAAGAACTAGATAAAAATAAACCTGTAATAATATGTGGGGATTTAAACGTTGCCCACAATGAAATAGACCTAAAAAATCCTAAAAACAATAGAAAAAATGCAGGATTTACAGATGAAGAAAGAAATAAATTTACAGAGCTTTTAGATAATGGATTTATAGATTCATATCGTTATTTTAATCCAGATAAAGAAGGGGTATATTCTTGGTGGAGTTATAGATTTAATGCAAGGGCAAATAATGCAGGGTGGCGTATAGACTACTTTGTTGTTTCAGATAGATTAAAAGATAGACTTGTGAGTGCAGATATTCATTCGCATATACAAGGATCAGATCACTGTCCAGTTGAATTAGTGATAAAATAAGGGATTAATACAATCCCTTATTTTTTTTATTATAAGAATAAATTATGATAATTCGCACTGTAAATCTATTGTAGTATCATCTACAGAACATATTGCTTTTATATAATTTTATAATGATAGATAATTTCATATATAGAAAAAATAAATAATATCAACCAGCAGTATTTGAACTTTCTATATATATTGGAGATTTATATGAATTATGGTAAAATTATTCAAAGTAAGTTACTGCAAATTTAAATCTTTTAGATTTATTTTCATGGGAGCAATTTTTATGTGTATTGAAATAATCCATAGTGATATTTAAATTAGCTACAAGCTCTCATATTTTAAGATTAAGGGAAAACAACGGAGGATAATTATGAAAAGAAAATTAATTAGTGCATTAGTTGGTATTACAATGGTAGCAACAATGGCAGTAGGGTGTAGCAGCACTTCAGATGATTCTCAAAAAACAACTGACACAAAGTCAAATGTAAAGGCAGAGCAAGTAGATACAAAAAAAGTATTTGTATCATCAGACTGGGTACAAAGTGTTATAGATGGAAATCAACCAGAGTCTAAAAACTATACTATATTAGAAGTTTCATGGGGGACTTATGAAGAAAGTCCAACTTATACAAAGGGACATCTTCCAGGAGCTTTACATGTAGATACTTCAAGTGTCGAATCTGAACCTATTTGGAATATATCAGAGCCTAAAGTAGTTGAAAAAGGTATGTTAGATTTAGGAGTTACAAA
This sequence comes from Sporacetigenium sp. TC11, assembly GCF_058146105.1. NCBI lineage: Bacteria > Bacillati > Bacillota > Clostridia > Peptostreptococcales > Tepidibacteraceae > Sporacetigenium > Sporacetigenium sp. TC11. The sequence continues at coordinate 68,134 of NZ_JBYVNY010000012.1, forward strand.
AGATAAAAATGTTATCTTATATGGAACAGATATTTCAGCGGTAAGTAGGGTAGCATATGCATATCTTTGGGCAGGTGTTGAAAATGTAAAAGTTATAGACGGTGGACTTGATGCATGGGAAAAAGCAGGATATAAAACAGAAACTACAATAGAAAAAGCTACACCAGCAAAAGATTTTGGAACAACAGTTCCAGCACATCCAGAATATTGGATGTCTATAGATGATGTTCAAAAGAAGCTAAAGGATGATTCAAATTTCCGTTTAGTAAGTATAAGAAGTAAAGATGAATTTGATGGTAAAACAAGTGGATATACATATATAGATAAAGCTGGTGAACCTAAAGGTGCAGTTTGGGGACATGCCGGAAGTGATCCATATAATATGGAAGATTATACAAATGAAGATGGAACTGTTATAACTGCTGAAGAAATGGAAAAGTTATGGTCAGATTCTGATATTGCTAAAAGTAATGAACTTTCATTTTATTGTGGAACTGGCTGGAGAGCTACAGTTCCTTGGCTAATAGCTTATGATGCAGGCTGGGAAGGTATGACTGTTTATGATGGTGGCTGGTATCAATGGCAAATGAATAAGGACCTTCCTGTACAAGTAGGAGATCCAAATAGTGACAATGTAGAATATACTACAGTAGATAAACTACCAACAGATAAAGCTGTAAAAGATAAATAATTTATGATAAGCACTGTAATTGCAGTGCTTATTTAAATTTCATCAAAGGGGATTGATATTTATATGGAAAAAACAAAAAAGATTTTATATATACTGACTACCATATTAGAAATTTCGTTACTAATTGTGGCCTATATGTTCAATTACTTTACCAAAAAGAAGATGGGAATGTCACGACATGTAATATCTAAAAATTACGTTTGGGAAAATACATATCCCATTATAAATATACAATATGCTACTATAACAGCACTGATTATATTAATGATATTAGTTTTAATAGTATATATGAAAAGAAAGAAAAACTTTAAAAAAATAGTAACCATTATGAGTATTACTATGGTTATACTTGTACTTTTGTTTACAGGATTTACACTGATATATTCAACAAAAGAAATTAGGGCATTTTATTATATAGATTTTATACTTGGGTTGATAACATTGATTCAGATTATTAAAACCTTTATAGGAGTTATGTGGTGTAAGGATGAAAAATAATTATTTTAATAACAAAGCAACATTAAATATTAAAACTAAACAAGTGAAGTAACTTCAAAAAGATATACATTTATAATAAAATACATAATCCTTAGCAAGTTGATAAGTTGTAAGAAATTAAAAATATAGATATAATACAAACAATATTTACATAAATTGAGGTGACTAGCTATAGAAAAGATTATATTCCCAAATAAATTAAAAGATAAAATAAAAGAAATAACTGACAGATGCATTGATTGTAAGCTCTGTATGAAAGAATGTGTAATGTTAAATGATTTTTGCACATCTCCAAAACCTTTATTTGGAGATATATTAGATAAAGAAGGAAATGTTGATCCTAAAATACCATTTTCATGTAATATGTGTAATCAATGTATAATAGTATGCCCAAAGGACCTTAAGCTTGGGAACGCATTTATGGATATAAGAAAAGAAATGATTAAAGCAAATAATGGTAAGTCACCAATGACAGGACATAAAGCTGTAGATATGCATCAAACATTGAGTTTTTCTAAGATATTTAATACATCAGTTGGTGATAATAGAAAAACAGATATAAAGAGAGTATTTATACCGGGATGTTCACTACCATCATACAATCCAAAAGCAGTGGGACAAATACTTGATTATTTACAACGTGTTTATCCAGGTACATCTGCGATACTTAAATGCTGTGGAAAACCAACTAAGGCATTAGGCCAAACTGAACTTTTTAAAGAAAGATATGCTGACTTACAAGCTGAAATAGATAAACTAGAAGCGGATGAAATAATAGTTGCCTGTCAAAACTGTTATAACATTATAACTGAAAATAGCCCTAATCAAAAAGTTAGATCATTATGGAAAATACTACCTGAAATAGGACTTCCTGAAGGGGCTAAGGGAAAAGGTATAGGCAGTGATATAACTATTGCTATACACGACGCATGTCCAACAAGAGAAGAAAGCAGTATCCACGATGGTATAAGATGGATAATGAATGAATTAGGATATGAAGTTGAAGAACTTCGTTATTCAAGAGAAAATACTAAATGTTGTGGTTTTGGCGGTATGATAGTTCCAGCTAATCCAGATTTAGCACAAAGAGTAATGAATAGGGTAACAGAAGAAGTTAACTCTGAATATATAGTAACTTATTGTGCTTCTTGTAAAGAAGCAATGGCAAGAGGAGGTAAGAAATCAGTTCACATATTAGATTTAATATTTGGAGGACAATATAACTCACAATCTGAATGGCCGGAAAGTCCAGGAAGTGCTTTAATAAGCTGGATGAATAGATATGCTTGTAAAAAAGAAATAAAAAAAAAGAAAAAAATAAAGACAACTTAGTGAGGAAAATAAAAATGACATTGAGAAAACAAATAGGAAAATTGTTTGTGGAAGTAATTCAACTACGGTATGATCAAAAAAATATTTAATCTGGTTTGATAGATTATGGAGTACAGAAAGCCCAGCGTCTATTTCATATAGGGAAAGAATAGTTTTTGTCCCTAATGATACAATAGAAAGCGCCTTACTAGGTGGTTTTATACGTAATATATAGATTTTTATGTAGAAACAGTATAAGTGCCATTAAATAATATAATTAGTTCTTGAATGTTAAAGAAGTAAGAAAGAAGAACTTCTTATAAAACCTGGCGAGTATGATGGAATCTAAAAAAGGGGGAAAATATAAATGAATTTTGTAGAGAGAATAAATAGCTCTTGTAAGAGAACAGCTCAGATTCACACATTGCAAGTGAATTTAGGAAAGCAATGTAACTTGACATGCACACACTGTCATGTCAACGCAGGCCCTAATAAAACAGAGATAATGACAAAGGAAACAATAGACTATGTGTTAGCGTCATTAAAAAAATTTCATTTTAAAGTACTGGATATTACTGGAGGGGAACCTACAATGCATTCTTACTTAAAATACTTAATTGAACATGGAAAAAATTATGTTGACACCATCATCGTAAGAACCAACCTAGTTATCCTAAAAGAGGAAGGCTATGAAGATTATATTGATTTCTATGTTAAAAATAAGGTGCAGCTTGTGGCATCTCTTCCTTGCTACACAAAGGAAAATACAGATACTAGGCGTGGAGAAGGAACATTCTCAGCTTGTATCGCAGTGATAAAAAAGCTGAATGAAGCTGGATATGGTGTAGATGAATCTTTAGAACTCAATCTTGTGTATAATCCAGGGGGACCCTTTTTACCAGCATGCCAAGGGGACCTAGAGAAGGATTATAAAAGAATTCTTGGGGAAATTTATGGTTTAAAGTTTAACCATCTTTTCACAATTACAAATATTCCGGCTGGTCGCTTTGCACAAGATTTGAAAGCTAAAAATTTGATGGATGAGTATGTGAAACTTTTGGAAGAAAACTATAATGAAGAAGCAGCAAAGAATATCATGTGCAGAAATCAAATTTCTGTTGGATACGATGGAAAGCTTTATGACTGTGATTTTAACCAAATGTTAAACTTACCTGCCAATGGCCCAGCAACGCTGCAGGATCTGTTGGATGAGGAAGCATTGGATAGAGAGATTGTGTTTGCAAATCATTGTTATGGATGTACCGCTGGATCAGGCTCTAGCTGCGGAGGAGCAATTGTTTAGAGGGAGGACAATATGGTAACAAATGAATTTATAGTAGAAGAGTTTAAAAAAGGTTTTGACTGCGGGCAAGTAGTTGTTAGCCATTTTGCTAATGAGCTTGGAATCAGTAAGGAAATGGCAAGAAAAGTATCTGCAAGCTTTGGGGCAGGAACTTTCAAATCAGAAACATGTGGAGCTGTGCTAGGTGCCTATGTTGTCATTGGACTAAGATATGGACACTGTCAAGAAGGTGATGGGGAAAAGAAAAATAATACAATAGCAAAAATTAAAGAATTTGATGAGAAATTCAAAGTCCTACATAAATCAGAAGTATGTAGAGAGATGTTAGGTTATGATTTGAGCAAGGCAGAGGACAACAAAGTCATTATGGAGCGAGGACTTTTATTCAGCTATTGCCCGAATGCTGTCAGAACTACTGTGGAAATTCTAGAAAATCTATAGTATATTTCAACAGGAACATTTTGGGCAAATGACATCATAAATAAATAAAAAGGTACTATGATAGGTTTTTGTTATAATTCGACAAGAATATATAGATTTTTCCAATTTGAAAGAAAATTAAATTTCCATTAAACTAAAGTAGGATTAACATATGAGAGGATATTTTAATAAGGAGGAATATGTAATGAACTTTAAGAAAAAAGCAATTATTGCAGCAGTATTATGTGTGAGTATGATAGGATTTGTTGGATGTAGCTCTAAAAATAATGGAGGGGACTCAGCTAATTCTCAAAAACAGGAAGAAAAAGCAAAAGCATCTGATGAAATAGCTGGTGTATCACTAGAAAATCCTATAAAAGTTGATAAAGAAGCTGGTACAATAACTGTACTTACCCAAGTAAATGGTAAGTATTTTACAGAAACAACTCGTCATGCTTCAGTATTTAAAGATGGAAGTAATGGAGCTAAGTCTGTATTTACTGCATATGCAACTCCAGAGGACTTCTATAATGCGCTTATAGAGATAGGAGCTGAGCCAGGAAATAATATGACTCCTGATAATGCTTCAACTACTAAAGTTGAAGGGACATCAATTGATTTAAAGGTTACTTGGAATGGTGCTGATAAGGAATATGATGTTAATGAAGTTATTAAAGATAGCACTGGAGGTAAGATAGCCTTCAAATTTGGAGGAAATTTAGATAGAGCTAAAGCTAAGAAAACTGGATGCCTATCTTGTCTTGATAGTTGCCCAGTTGGTATAATATCTAACTCTGCTTATACTAATGGTGTAGTAGAAAAAACTCAAGAAGTTAAATTTACTGCAAATCAAGATGTGCTTCCAGAAGACGGAACTTATGTAGCTACAATATATTCAATTGCCAAATAATTTAGCTTAAGTTTCAGATTTGTATGGCTTTTCATACAAAATAATTTAGGAGGTTAATTGATGAGAAAACTAAGATTGCTACTTTACTATACTACTACAGGTATAGCACTAGGCTTTCTTATAAGTATGTTACTGTTCTTTAGTGTAGCATATGAAATGATGATAGGACTAGGGTTAGTAATGTATGTTTTTACAGGCTTTGGACTTATGGTCGGTATTTCTAAGAAAAGACTAGATTGGAAGTATTCATTTTATATCATTGAATTGGCGGCTATACTAATAGCTTTATTGACAGGAAGACTACAACAATTCTTTTATATTACAAGAGAAACACTATTAATTACAAATCCTGTATCAGAGATACTACCTATATTCATTGTATGTGCAATAATAGTAAATATAATAAACTTATATATTGTACTTACTGTTGGAAAATACCAAAAGGAATATACTAAAGAAGAAAGAAAAGCTCTAAAAGAAAAAGAATTAAAACTAAAAGACTTAAGAGAAGAACTAGATGAAGAACAAATTGCAAAAGTTAAGAAAAATAGAAGAATAGGAAGAATTATTGCAATTGTTTGTATAGCAATTTTTATGCTTTGCTACTTTACCATTCCTTCTCTTCATAATGGCTTAAATAAAGCCTTTAGTACAATATCTAAGTTAGATACAGAAGTAGTAATTAATTATTTGAGATCATATGGTAAATTAGCTATCGTAGTGTCATTTACTCTTATGGTTCTTCAATCAATTGCTGCACCAATTCCAGCGTTCCTAATTACCCTTTCAAATGCAGCTATATTTGGATGGTGGCAAGGAGCAATACTATCTTGGTCATCTGCTATGGCAGGGGCTGCATTATGTTTCTTCATAGCAAGAGTACTTGGTAGAGATGCTGTTGAAAAGCTTACTAGCAAAGGAGCAATGGAAACTGTAGATATTTTCTTCGAAAGATACGGAAATTATACAATATTAATCTGTAGACTCTTACCATTTGTTTCATTTGACTTTGTAAGTTATGCTGCTGGTCTTACTAATATGAGATTTTGGCCATTCTTCATAGCAACAGGCTTAGGTCAATTACCAGCGACAATTGTATATTCATACGTTGGAGGAACACTTACAGGTGGAGCTCAGAAATTGTTTGTTGGATTATTAACATTATTTGCTTTATCAATGGTAATAGGTATTGCAAAGAAAGTATATAATGATAAGAATAAAGTTAAGAAAAAAGAAGAAACAGATAAATAGTGAAAAAGAAACCTGATGTAATATTACATCAGGTTTCTATTTTGAGAAAGGATATAGAATATATGTCAAAGAGACTAAAAAAAGTTATCATTATTGTATTGACAATAGCCTTTTTTCTAACTTATAAGATGTTTCTATCGAATATTACTGCACAATCCATTCGTGATTGGATAACTGGATTTGGTGCACTAGCACCAATTGCATATATTCTTGTATGGGTTGTACTTCCAGTATTTTTCTTCCCGGTTCCTATATTGGCATTGGCAGGCGGTCTTTCATTTGGCCTTTGGATAGGCACACTATATACTTTGATCGGTGCAGCACTTAATAGTTCATTGATGTTTTGGATAGCTAAATTATTGGCAAGGGACATGGTAAATAAGTATCTTGAAGAGAAGATGCCAAAAAAATGGTGGGATAAATTTATAAAAGCAGAAGGAAACGAAAGCTTTCTAATTGTATTTATATGTAGGCTAATACCAGCAATGCCCTACAATGTAATTAACTATGCATCTGGACTTACTAATATACCTTTTAGTAAATATACTATTGCCACAATTATAGGAATTTTGCCAGGGACAGTAATATTCCTAAATGTAGGAGATAAGATATTAGATATACACTCTCTAGAGTTTATAGTTTCTATAGTACTAGTGATACTACTTACTCTAGGATCAATACTGTTAGGGAAGATGGTGTCTAAAAAGAAATAAATTATAATGAAGAAGAGGAATTAGTAGTAAAGGTTAAAAATAATACTAAGGATATTTTTATATAAGGTCAGGAAGTTTTAAATAATTGAATTTTAAAAAGCGTATGATTAGCCAATCATACGCTTTTTTTATTAGATAAATAATAAATCTATTATTTAAATTATTATTCGTGCATCATTTCAACAAGTTTCTTTCTTAGTGTTAATAATAATAATCCAAAGAATATAACTGCTCCTGCTATAGTACCGAATACTTGAACATGTCCAAGAGTCTCAACATAAGAAGCTACATATCCACCAACTATATTAGCAACGAAACTAGCCATTAACCAAATTCCCATAAGGAATGATGCTAATTTTACAGGTGCTATTTTACTTACCATTGAAAGTCCAACTGGAGATAAGCAAAGCTCACCAAGTGTGTGTAAGAAATAAGCTCCAACTAACCATATCATACTTGCTTTTACAGTTATATCGTCTCCAGCATTTCCTCTTTCTAAACCAGCTCCTACCATTAACACAAATCCTAAACCAAGAAGAATTAGTCCCCATGCCATTTTAACTGGTATAGATAAATCACCACGTTTTGAGTTAGCTAATTTAAACCATAACATTGACATTAATGGTGCAAGTAAAACTATAAATACTGGGTTTAATGATTGGAACCAAGAAACAGGTACTTCCATTCCAAATGCATTTCTATTTATAAAGTCTTGAGTATATATTGTAAGCGAGCTTCCTGCTTGTTCAAATCCTGCCCAGAAGAACACAACGAAAGCTGCCAATATGAATATAACTGCAGTTCTTTCTTTTTCTTCCTTAGTAAGAGGTTTGTTTGCAACCTCACTATCTTTATTATCAGTTTTTCCTTTTCCAGCTGGATATTTACCTATATCACCAAGGTATTTATTTGATAAAGCATTGAATAATATTTGTCCTATTATCATACCCGCTGCTGCTGCTAAGAAACCAAATTTAAATCCATAGTGTACTATCATTTCACCTTGTTTTTGTGCAAATATATTTTCAGCTAAAGTACCACATACAAGTGGTGCTAAGAATGCACCTACGTTAATACCCATATAGAATATTGTAAATGCACCATCTCTTCTTTTATCTCCATCTGGATATAATTGACCAACTAATGTTGATATATTTGGCTTGAAGAAACCATTACCTATTATAAGTAAAAATAATCCTAAATATAAAGCTCCCTTACTTTGGCTAGAGAACAATGCTAATTGCCCAAGTGCCATTGTTATACCACCGATAGTTATAGCTCTTCTTTGTCCTAAATATTTATCAGAAAGCCATCCACCTATCATTGGAGTGAAATAAACAAATCCTGTAAAATAACCATAAAGAAGTGTTGCACTTTGAGTACTAAATCCTAAACCACCTCTTATAAGTTCTGTTGTTAAATACATAACTAATAAGGCTCTCATACCATAATAACTAAATCTTTCCCACATTTCTGTGAAAAACAGTAAATACAAACCAGGAGGATGTTTTACCTTTGCGTTTTCTTGCACGCTTGCTGTCGCTTGCATAATATTTCCCCTTTCTATCAGTTGTAAGATTGTGAATTATTTTTCAATCGATAATTTTTAAAATTATTTTAACATCTTCATGTTTGAATTACAAGTAATTTGTAAATATACGGAAGATTAAAATAAATGAAAGGAAAATTTGTCGAAATTCAAATTAAATTTTAAAAATTAAATTTTAAAATATAAATATAAAGTCATTGACGTGAATATAATAATAGTGTACTATCTAAATATAACAGTATTACTAGGAGGTGATTAAATGGACTTTGATACAAGGATTCCCATTTACTTACAAATTATGGATAAAATAAAAAAAGACATTATATTAGAAAGGATAAATAAAGGAGAAAAATTGCCTTCTGTCAGAAGTATGGCATCAGAGTTAAAAGTTAATGTGAACACTATGCAACGTGTTTATCAAGAATTAGAAAGAGAAGGAGTTACTTATACTCAGAGGGGAATAGGTTCTTTTATAACTGAAGATGAAGAAGTTATAAAAAAAATAAAAAGTGACTTAGCAAATGGACTTTTAGAAAATTTTATAAATGGAATGAAGGAATTAGGATATTCAAATGAAAAAATACTAAATTATATTAATAAGTACTTAAAGGAGGATTAATATGGAATTATTAGAAGCTAAAAATATAACAAAAAAGTTCATAAATAAAAAGGCCTTAGATAATTTAAATTTATCTATACAACAAGGGAAAATATACGGATTATTAGGACCTAATGGAAGTGGAAAAACTACATTTATGAAGATAATAGCAGGCCTTAGCTATCCTACTAGTGGTGATATAGAAATTAACAATGAAAAAATAGGAACAAACACTAAGAAAATAGTTTCATATATGCCAACGAGTAATCATATTCCAAGATGGATGAAAATAGAGCAATGTATAAAATACTATGAAGATATGTACAGTGATTTTGATAAAAATAAGGCTATGGAAATGATAGATTTTATGGGACTTAACAGTAAACAAAAAATATCAGACTTATCAACTGGTATGCTAGGAAGATTAAGGCTTAGTTTAGCTTTTTCTAGGAATGCAAAGCTATATGTGTTAGATGAACCTTTAAATGGAATTGACCCTATATCTAGGGAAAAGATTATGGAGTCAATACTAAATATTTGTAATGAAGAAAATACTATTATAATTTCAAGTCATTTAGTAAAAGAATTAGAGACTATAATAGATGAAGCAATATTTATTGATAAAGGAACTGTAGCATTAAGGGGAAATGCAGAGGATTTAAGGATAGAAAGAAATATGTCTATAGATGAGATATATAGGGAGGTTTATAAAGATGTTTAAATTAATAAAATATGATTGGATGAGTAGATGGAAGTTTTTCTTAGGTGCAATAGCAGTTGCTATAATATTGAATATAGATATTATGAGAAGAATAATTACAGAAAATAGTAGTGAACCATCAATATTTACAATTGCTTTATTTATGATAGCATTTGCTATGGTTGTGATTTTAGGTGTTGACCATATAAGAAGAATGTATACAAGTCTATTTACAGAAGAAGGTCAGTTTTTGTTTTCAACTCCTTTGAGTGGATATAGAATTTTAGGGGGGAAATTATCTGCTATTATAGCTGAATGTATAGGTATATTGTTATTTGCAGGATTAATTGGATTTATAGATTATCAAATATTGGCAAATAAATTCCCACAAATATCTTTATATGGAGTAATTCCTACTGAATATATACCTGAGGTGTTTAAGATTTTATTATTAATTTTAATTGGATATATAAATTTTTTATTGACAGCCTATTTATCTATGGCTTTGACAAAAAGTATATTTTCTAATGTAAGACATGGTAAGTTATTGTCATTTATAATTTTTATTATTATATCAACTATTACTGGATATATCGGTGAATTATTTTTAAATTCTCAAGATAATATGATGGTAGTAGGGCTGAACCAAGTATCTTATTTATACATTTTATTAAATATTGTTATGAACGCTATGTTATTTGGAGCTACAGGATATTTATTAGATAAGAAAATAAATTTATAAAATTAATTACAAAATACTTCACCTATTGGCGGAGTATTTTTTTTGTTGAATTTAGAATATAATAATATTATTAGTTATATAAAAATAGGGGGTATAATATGGGCAAAAAATATTATTTATTAATAATTTCATTAATATCTATAATACTCTTTTTAGTAGGATGTAGTATTGTAGATGAAAAACAACCTAATAACAATCAAGCTGAAACCGATAAACCAGTAGTAGACCCAATAAAGGAAAAAATAAAAACAATGAATTTAGAAGAAAAAATAGGTCAAATGGTTATAGTAGGCCTTGATGGATATAATGTAAATGAAAATACTATAGATATGATACAAAATAAAAAGGTAGGGGGATTTATTTTATTTAAAAAAAATATAGGAGATTCTGGGCAATTACTTAATCTTGTAAACTCATTAAAAGAAAATAATTCAAATAATAAAATACCTTTATTTATATCTATAGATGAAGAAGGAGGAAAAGTAAGTAGAGTCCCAGATGAATTTAAAAATATTCCTACAAATAGAGAAATAGGAAAAATAAACAATAAGAATTTTTCATATGAAATAGGAAATATATTGGCTATGCAGTTAAATGCATTTGGAATTAATATGGATTTTGCTCCAGTATTAGATGTAAATACAAACCCGAATAATCCTGTAATAGGAAATAGATCATTTGGACTTGATCCTAATATTGTAAGCGACTTAGGGATTGCAACAATGAAAGGTATTAAAGACAAAGGAGTTATCCCTGTTGTAAAGCATTTTCCTGGTCATGGCGATACATCTGTAGATTCTCACTTAGGATTACCTTCTATAGAGAATAATTTAGATAGATTAAATGAAGTTGAACTTGTCCCTTTTAAAAATGCAATAAAAGATGGAGCAGATGTAGTAATGGTTGCGCATATATTAATGACCAAACTAGATCCTGATTATCCAGCATCTATGTCTAAGAAGGTTATAGGTGATATATTAAGAGATGATTTAAATTTTGATGGGGTTGTAATAACTGACGATATGACTATGGGTGCTATTATGAAAAACTACAATATAGAAGATGCTGCTATAAAATCAGTTAATGCTGGATCTGACATTGTATTAGTTTGCCATAACAACGATAATCAAGTTAATGTAATAAACTATTTACAAAAAGCGGTAAAAGATGGAGAAATATCAGAAGAAAGAATAGATAAAAGTGTATATAGAATTTTAAAACTAAAGGATAAATATAATTTAGATGGTGAAATTATAAATTCAGTAGACATCAACGGTATAAACAATAATATAAATAAAGTTTTGGACACTTATACAAGTAAATAGATATAATAAAAAAAGATATGTTTGGAATTAAAATATATCTTTTTTTGTGTAGAAAAATGTTAAATACATGTTAAATTTGTTATTAAGTGTTAAAATTATTAAGAATATGTTATATAATCTTTAAGGGATATAAAATGCATTATAAAATTTTTGCACTATACCCGTTTATTGTCTGTGTATGTAAGCAAATGAGAAAATTATATATTAGGAGGAAAATAACAATGTTATTTGGAAATAAGGGAAAAGACAAATTATTTATAATGCTTTTGGAACAAGCAGAGGTTGTAAGAGAAGCTTCGAAATATTTTTTTAACTTTAAAATAAAAGAAAGTAACCACTTAGAAGAATTCTATAATGAAATAAAGAGTTATGAGAAAAAAGGTGATAAAATAGTTCACGAACTTACTAAAGAACTTAATAAATCATTAATAACTCCTATAGAAAGGGAAGATATACTTCATCTTGCAAATAGTATGGATGATATATTAGATGGACTTGAACAATGTGCAGCACGTATTGAAATGTATGATATACACCAAGTTACTGAAGAAATGGTTGAATTTAGCCAACACGTAAACAATTGTTCAATAGAAGTATTCAAATGTATTGAATTACTTTCAGAAAAGAAATTAGCTAATATGATGGATCCTATATTAAAAGTAAAAGAATATGAGTCTGCATCAGATCGTCTTGAAAGACAAGCAATAAAGAAGTTATTTGTTGATTACAAAGATGATGCAATAAAAATTATACAGTATAAATCAATATATCAAACACTTGAAGCTACTGTAGATAAATGTAAAAATGTATCTAAGGTTTTAGAAACAATAATAATGAAAAATGCATAAGGGGTGTAATTATGGATACAGCATTAATAGTAATAATTTTAACTGTAATTTTAGCCCTAGCTTTTGATTTTATAAATGGATTTCATGATACTGCTAATGCCGTTGCTACAGCAGTTTCAACTAGAGCTTTAAAGTTAAAAACGGCAATTTATTTGGCAGCAGTAATGAACTTTTTAGGGGCTATTGCTTTTACAGGTGTTGCAAAGACTATTGCCAAAGATATAGTTAATCCATATGCCATTGCAAATGGTTCATATGTAATTTTAGCAGCCTTAATTTCTGCTATAGCATGGAATTTACTTACATGGTATTTTGGGATTCCAAGTTCATCATCACATACATTAATAGGTTCTATTGTAGGAGCTGCTATTGCTGCATCTGGATTTGATACAATACATTATGATGGATTTTTAAAGATTTTAAAAGCACTTATAACGTCGCCAATTTTAGCATTTGCAGTTGGATATATTGTACTTTTTATACTTAAAAATATATTTACAAAATCTAATATATTTAAAACTAACAATGGATTTAGAAGATTACAAATATTAACTGTTGCAATACAATCTTTTTCACATGGTACAAATGATGCACAAAAATCAATGGGTATTATAACTATGGCATTAGCTACTACAGGTTTTTATAGTGGAGATGCTATTCCATTTTGGGTACAACTTTCATGTGCTATAGCTATGGCACTTGGAACTTCAATTGGTGGTTGGAGAATTATAAAAACTGTTGGAACTCAAATTATGAAGATTAGACCTATAAGTGGAGTTGCTGCTGATTTATCTTCAGCTTTAATAATATTTGGAGCATCTCATATTGGTCTTCCTGTAAGTACAACTCACGTTATATCATCTGCAATAATGGGTGTAGGTACTGCTTATAGACCAAGAGCTGTAAAATGGGATACAGGTAAGAAAATGCTTATTACTTGGGTAATTACTCTACCTATATCAGCTGCATTTGCAGCATTGATTTATAAATTAATAGAGATTTTATTTTTATAAAAAAGTTAGAGAACTATATTAATATAGTTCTCTAACTTTTTTTATTTACAATAAATTATAAAAATATTATTTTTCTGGATTTGAAAAATCAGCTTCTTCCAATTTTACAAATTTAGTTTTATATTTAAATTTATATAATATCCATAATAATAAAAATACTGGTAATCCTATATAGGATGCAAGTACTCCTATCCAATCTACATTTTCAGCTTGGAAATAGCTTATTCCTTGACCTAATACAACAACTATGCATAATACTAAAGCTATTATTGGACCAAGTGGGAATAACTTAGCTTGGTATTTTAATTTACTTAAATCACGGCCTTGAGCAGCGTAAGCTTTACGAAATCTATAATGGCTATAAGCAATACCAATCCAAGCGATAAATCCGGCTAATCCTGAAGCAGCAACTAACCATACATAGACAGTATCCTCAGCATAAAGTCCTGTTAAGAAACAAGCAGAAGCGACGATTGTAGTTAGTAATAAAGCATTAACGGGAACACCCTTAGAGTTAACTTTTCCAAATGCTTTAGGTGCTTTGCCTTCTTGAGCCATTGCATATAGCATTCTACTAGATGCATACATTCCAGAATTACCACAAGATAATACAGAAGTTAATACAACTGCATTCATAAGAGATGCTGCACCAGCTATACCAGCTTTTTCAAATATTAAAGTAAATGGACTAGTATCAACACCAGCATCAGTATATGGAATAATTGCACCAACTACGAATATAGTGCCTATATAAAATATTAATATTCTCCAAAATACAGTATTAATAGCTTTTGGAATATTTTTTTCTGGATCTTCACTTTCACCAGCTGCAATACCAACAAGTTCAGTGCCTTGGAATGAAAAGCCAGCTATTAGAAAAACCATGAGGATTGAATTAATTCCTCCAACAAAAGGGGCTTCTTTATATGAAAAATTTTGAAGACCAACTGTATCGGAATTAATTATTCCAAAAATCATACAAACTCCAACGATTAAAAATATTACTACTGTAATTACCTTTATGCCAGCGAACCAATACTCAGATTCACCATAAGCTTTAGCTGATAAAAGATTTAGGGCAACTATCAAAGCTAAGAATAAAATACTCCAAATTATAGCAGGGGTATCAGGAAACCAATACTTCATAATAAGGGCTCCAGCAACCATTTCAGCAGCAACAGTTATAGCCCAGTTATACCAATAATTCCATCCAAGTGCGAATCCAAATGAAGGGTCAACAAATTTAGAAGCATAAGTTTCAAATGAGCCGGAAACAGGCATAAAAGTTGCCATTTCGCCTAAACTAGTCATTAAGAAATAAACCATAACACCTATAATTGTATATGATATGAGAGCACCTCCAGGTCCTGCTTGATTAATTGTAGTACCTGTGGCTAAAAACAGTCCTGTTCCTATAGCACCTCCTATAGCTATCATATTTAGATGTCTTGCTTTAAGACTTCTTTTGAGTCCATTGCCTTTCTCAGTTGACATGTAAACGCCCCCTTAAATAATTAATAATCTAATAAAAATATTTTTTTATTAATTTTATGCAAATTAAATTTTAAAAAGTACTTATTAAATTTAAAAATTGATTTAAATCACATAATTATGATAAACAATTGTATATAATAAGAACAATATAAATTTGAAAGGGGATATTAAATTGAACTCAATATCAATTATGATGAAAGAGCACGAAGATATAAAAAGAGTACTTAGTGTTGTTAGAAAACTATGTATAAATATAATAGATACAAAGGAAGTTAATTACGAAGCTTTCGATATGTCAATTGATTTTATAAGAAATTATGCAGATAAACATCATCATAGTAAAGAAGAAGAAATATTATTTAAAAAGATGATAAAAGAGTTGCCACATACAGAAAGTCCTATACTTGGAATGTACTCAGAACACGATTTAGGAAGATTATATATTGGGAATTTAGAAGAGTCTTTGAAAAAAGTTAAAGACGGAGATTTAGATTCAAAAGTAGATATAATAGGTAGCGCTATGGCTTATGCAGATTTATTATCTAGGCACATTCATAAAGAAGATAGTGCTATATATAAATTTGCCGAAAAACAATTAAGTGAAAATGCACTAAAAGAGATAGAAGAAAGCTGTAGAGAAGTTGAAGATAGAGGTTTTGAAAATAAAATTCAAGATAAGTACTTAAAAATTATAGAGAAATTAGAAAAAATGATATAGAAACTATAAAATAGGGACTACTTAAAAAAGTAGTCCCTATTTTATTTATGATATAATATAATATAATTAGAATATGCGAATAATTATTGTTATTTGATAATAAGAGTATTATTAATGCATATTAAATAAACGAGGTGATTAAATGATAGAAGTCAATGGGCTGACAAAGAGTTTTAAGTCAGTAAATGCAGTAGATAATATAAATTTTAAAGTTAATAATGGCGAAATAGTAGGTCTTCTTGGAGAAAATGGAGCAGGAAAAACTACAACATTGAGAATGTTAGCTACTATGCTTAAATCAACTAGTGGAACATCTATTATTAATGGATATGACATAAATAAAGACCCTAGCAAAGTTAGAAAAGAAGTTGGGATACTATTTGGAGGAGAAGTGGGACTTTACGATAGGTTGACAGCTTTTGAAAATATAATGTATTTTGCTCAGTTAAATGGAATTAGTAAAGAAGATGCAACTAAACACATAGAATATCTTGCTGATATATTGGGAATGAAAGACTACATAAATAGAAGAGTTGGAAAGTTTTCAAGGGGAATGAAACAAAAGGTGGCTATAGCTAGGAGTATAGTGCATAATCCTTCTGTAATGCTATTTGATGAACCTACTATAGGACTTGATGTATCATCTATTAAAATAGTTCAGGATTTTATATTAAAGTGCAAAAAAGATGGGAAAGCAATATTGTTTTCAAGTCACAGTATGAATGAAGTTGAAAAATTATGTGACAGAATAATAATAATTAACAAAGGTAAATTAATAGAAACAGGAACGGCAAAGTATTTAAAAGAAAAATATAATAATGATAACTTAGAGGATATATTTATGATGTTAGTAGGTGATAAAAATGAATAATATAACTTCTATAGT
The DNA here is from genome assembly GCF_058146105.1 of Sporacetigenium sp. TC11. Classification (NCBI taxonomy): domain Bacteria; kingdom Bacillati; phylum Bacillota; class Clostridia; order Peptostreptococcales; family Tepidibacteraceae; genus Sporacetigenium; species Sporacetigenium sp. TC11. The sequence goes on from NZ_JBYVNY010000012.1 coordinate 85,104, forward strand.
TCTAAAAAAAGAATTAAAAGATTTATTTAGAGATAAAAAGACATTTATAATGGGAATTGTAATTCCTCTACTTTTAATTCCAGTTTTGTTCTATGTAATGGATAAGAGTATGAGTAGTTTTATGGAAGATGCAGAGAAAAGTATAATAATAGGAATACAAGATGAAAGTAACGGATCATTTGCAGAGTTCATTAAATCACAAAAGAACATAAATATAAAAGAGTCTAATAACTTTGAAAAAGATGTGAAAAATGGAAAAATAGATGTGGCTATAAATATACCTAAGAATTTTGAAGAAAATTTACAAAATGAAAAGCAGTCAGAACTTACTATAATTTATGACAATTCAAGTCAATCATCATCAACTGCTTTTAGTTTTATTAATTCTTACATAGATATTTATTCCAAAGAAATAGTAAAGGTAAGATTACAGCAAAGGAATATAGATGAAAATATATTGACACCTATAGTTGTTAAGGAACAAACTTCTGTAGATACAGGTAAAGGTGAAGGTATATTAATGTTATCTTCAATGTTACCTATGTTCTTAATTATATATAGTGTAACAGGGCCACTTGCAGCTGCAACAGATTTAGGGGCAGGAGAGAAGGAAAGAGGAACTCTAGAACCGCTTTTATCTACCCAAGCTGGAAGATTATCATTACTTTGGGGTAAATTTCTGGCTATAACTGTTATGGGAATTATAACTTCCGCTGCATTTATAGTGGGAGTACTCATAGCAATGAATAAAAGCAAGAATATGTTTGGTGGAGATATATCAGGAATTAATTTATCTTTAGGATCATTAGTTATTATAGGACTAATTTGTATATTAATTACAATGGTATTTGGAGCGATAGAATTAGCGATAAGTATATATTCTAGAAGTTTCAAGGAAGCTCAAACTTATTTATCACCAATTACTATAATAGCATTTATACCTGCATATGCTACATTTATGTTAGATCCTAAAAATATAGATTTAATATATTTTAATATACCTGTAGTAAATGCAATAGTTCTAATAAAAGAAGCTATTGCAGGTGTCTTTGACCCTATACACATAGCACTTACATTCGGATGGTTGTTATTTTATATAATAATATCTATATTGTTTGCTAGATATATGTTTAATAGAGAAGATGTTATATTTAGAACTTAATAATAGAATAATAGAGGACCTATATAGAGAAAATACTATATAGGTTTTTTATTATTAAGTAAATAGTTAGGAGGGGTATTGTGATTATAGATTTTATAAAAGATTTAAATCACGTGGAACAAGCATTATTAGCTACTTTATTTACATGGTTTGTAACTGCACTTGGATCGGTAATAGTGTTTTTCTTTAAAACTATAAATAAAAAATTAATGGATGGTATGATGGGATTTGCAGCAGGAGTAATGATAGCAGCAAGCTTTTGGTCGCTTTTGGCTCCATCTATAAAAATGTCTGAACAAGGGCCTCTACCATCTTGGATACCACCAGCTATAGGATTTTTAGCTGGGGGAGGATTTTTATATGCTGTAAATAAATTTCTTCCTCATTTACACATAGGTCATGAAAAAGCAGAAGGGATGGAAAGTGGTTTACATAGGAGTATACTTTTAGTTCTAGCTGTAACACTTCATAATATACCAGAAGGATTGGCTGTAGGAGTTGCATTTGGAGCAATAGGAGCAGGTCTTGAATCCGCATCTCTAGCAGGTGCAGTTGCTTTAGCTATAGGTATAGGACTGCAAAATTTTCCAGAAGGAGCTGCAGTTTCAATGCCACTTCGTAGGGAAGGTCTATCTAGGACAAAGAGTTTTTTATACGGTCAAGCATCTGGAGTAGTAGAACCTATAGCAGGTGTATTAGGAGCTTTATTAGTTGTACAAATACAGTCTATACTTCCTTATGCTTTAGCATTTGCAGCAGGATCAATGATATTTGTAGTAGTTGAAGAACTTATACCAGAGTCACAGCTTGATAAAAATGCAGATTTAGCCACCTTATGTACATTATTTGGATTTACTGTAATGATGATATTAGATGTTGCATTAGGATAAAAAACCGTATAAAAAATATGATTTATGTTAATTATCATTATGAGGTGATTTATGTGCTTTATAAAAAAGACATTACAGTTCAAATAGCCATAACTACTATTTTATTATTTTTAATAATGCTTTTTAGTTTCTATAGTCTTACTAAGTCTGCAAGAGCTATTGAAAGAGATATTGATAGGATAGAAAAAAGTTTAGTTTTAGAGAATTGGGATGCTATAGAAAATGATTTAAAGGATATAGAGAAAAAATGGAAGAAAAATGAATTAATACTAAGGATAGTTAACACAACAGAGAGTATAGATAGGTTTGAAGAAAACTTAAGTCAGGCTACTACTCTTACAAAGCATAAAGAAGATGATCTAGTTGATTATATAGCACCTTTAAGAGATACTACTAGGGTAATAACAAGGATTATACCTAATCCATAGGGAGATGATAAAATGACTGGTATATTGGCTTATATATGTAAAGGGATAATTATTTTTATTTTTACTTATCTTTTTTTAAGAACTTTATCTAAAAAATCTATGGTTCATATGGCACCGTATGAAATAGCTGGTCTTATGATTTTTTCAAACGTAGCATCACAACCTTTAATTACAGAATCTTTAACAACAACTATTATAGGGTTAGGTGTGTTAATAATTTTAACTGTTGTTATAGCTAAGCTTTCACTGATAAATAAACTGACACCAATATTAGAAGATGTTCCAACTATTCTAATAAATAGTGGTCAAATAGACATGAAGGCACTTAGAAAAACTGATATAAGCTTAAATGAATTACTAGGTCTATTAAGACAAGACGGTTATGATAGTATAAGAGATTTAGATTATGTAATTTTAGAACCGCAAGGTCAAATTTCAGTTTTTCCTAAACCTGAAAACAGGCCTGTTACAATAAAGGATTTAAATTTAAAAAAAGAACCTTCAGGAATAACAGTACCTTTAATAATTGATGGAGATATAGTATATGTAAATTTAAATCACACTAATTATAATAAGGATAGATTGATGAAGGAACTAAAAAATAAGGGAATTTACAATGTTAAAGACGTTGCATTAGCCGAATTAGAACCATCTGGTAATCTTGCAATATTTAAAAAAGATAAAGTTTCTACATAATATAAATTTAAAAACCGCCGTTATAAATGGCGGTTTTATAAAACATTTATTGTATATTATTTCTACCTGTAATTTGATTCTGAATCATTTTTAGAATCTTTCTGCCAGTACTAACTTTAGGATAATCAAATTGAGTATATGTTTTATCGTGGTCAGGTAATCCTATTTCATTAGCAATTTCTAGATTCATCTTATCTAAATCATTTTTTACTTTATTAGGATTGTAATTATGATTTTTCTTATGAGCCTTCTTTTTTTTCTTTGACATAAAAACCACCTTTCCTTAATCTAAGTAAGTTGCTTTTATAGATATTAGTAAGTCTAATATTAGTATGTGTAGCAAACTTAATTAATATAAGGTGATTTTCATTATACAAATCTTAGAATATTGCCATTCCAAGTACTGCTAAAAATACAACTGTTAAAACACCCATAAATGAATAAACTAGCTTTGCATCTCTTTTCATTTTTTTCTCATCCATAAATTACCCCTCATTCCATTGAAATTTTTGAATTTTTGGAAAACAATACATTTGATTAATTATATAAATTTTAACTGAGGTATATAACTTTTTAACATAAAATTCACATAAAATTAACAATGGATAGAAGTTAGTTATTCTAGTGGGTCTGTCTTCATAGAATATTCTAAAATTATGTCTATATACTTATTAATTTCCTTATCAATTTTTAACTTTTCACTTTGTAATTCTTTAATTTTTTGTCTAATTTGTTTTATATCTTTCTTAGAATTAAATTTTTGAAGATAAGCATAGGCATTTTCTGAAGATGTAACATATATACCGCTTTTTTCAGATACCTTTACTATGTCCATATCTTGAAGTAGTGAAACGGATCTTCTTATAGTTTCTGGAGATACGTTATATTTACTAGAAAGAGTAGACCTTCCTTTTAATTTATCTCCAACCTTAAACTCTCCAGTATAAATTCTATTTGCTATATCGGCAGCTATTTTTATATATCTTGGAATTTCTTGATTTTCCATAAAAAGTTCTCCTTAAAACATAATCTATAAATAACAAAATTATTATATCAAAAATAACACTTAAATATATCAGATTTTACAAATAAGTTTTAGTGTGCTATAATGAATTTAACGTAACTAACATATCCTGAAAATTTTAAAGTTGTCACATTTAAATCTTTATTGCCTTATAAATACATATTAAGGTAATGGTCTAAGGTATACACGTCAAGATATCTATAAAAATCTATATTTTTCAATATATTATAATTTAGTGTTTAACCTATATGGTTATTTAAATAAAAAAGGATCACATATTTAAATATGTGTTAATTTTTATAAATTTTTAAGAGGGGGTTTTATAATTTGATTAAATTTGAAAATGTAAAGAAGTCTTATAAAGGTAATGTTGTAATGGAAAACTTAAATCTTGAAATAAAAAAAGGTGAGTTTATCGTTTTAATAGGTGAGAGTGGTTGTGGTAAAACAACAACTATGAAAATGATAAATAAACTAATAAATCCTACAGAAGGTAAGGTTTATATTAATGGAGAAGATATTTCAAAAATAAATCCTATAGAACTTCGTAGAAATATAGGATATGTTATACAAAAGGCAGGCTTATTTCCTCATATGAATGTTGGTGAAAATATAGAATTAATTCCTCTATTAAAAGACTGGCCTATTGAAAATAGAAAACAAAGGTCAAAAGAACTTTTAGATTTAGTAGGATTGCCTGCTAATGAGTATTATGATAGATATCCACATGAATTAAGTGGAGGACAACAGCAAAGGATAGGTATAGCTAGAGCACTTGCAGCTGATCCAGACATTATTTTAATGGATGAGCCATTTTCAGCCTTGGATCCTATTACTAGGGAACAATTACAAGATGAGATGGTTAGATTACAAGAAGAGTTAGGAAAAACTATAATATTAGTTTCACATGATATGGATGAAGCTATAAAATTAGGTGATAAAATTGCAGTTATGAACGAAGGAAATATAATTCAATTTGATTCACCTGAGGAAATCTTAATCAATCCAGTAAATGAATTTGTAGAAAATTTTGTTGGAAAAGATAGATTGTGGAGACAACCTGATTTAGTTCAAGCAAAGGATATAATGATAAAAAACTATCCAAAGGTACTTTTAAGAAGTGGGTTAGTTAAAGCTATAGAAGTAATGAAAGAGAAAAAAACAGAGTTTTTAGTTGTAGTAAATAAAGATGGATATTATGAAGGATTTTTAACAAGAAAAGAATTAAAAAGTGCAGATCCTAAATCTAAAGTTATGGATATAAAAGATAATTCAATAGAAACTGTTGATGAATCTTTAAATATGGTAGAAGTTATAGAAATAATGAAAAATAGGCATGCCAAATTTGTTCCTGTTGTAAACAGTGAAAACATGTTTATGGGTGTTATAACAAAAAGTAGCTTATTAAATATGATATCGGATTTAATTGTTTTAGATTAATTAAGGGAGTTGATGCTTAGTGATTTTAAATTATATGTTAAATAATATGAGTTTGGTTATGGAGAAGTTGTTGCAACATATGCAAATAACTTTAAGTGCGGTATTGATTGCAATTGTAGTAGGGATACCTTTAGGGATTTTAGTTTCTAAAAGTGAAAAGTATGGAAAAGTTATATTAGGAGTAGCAAATATATTTCAAACAATACCAAGTTTAGCTTTGTTTGGATTCATAATACCGCTACCTATAATAGGTGGTATAGGTTATAGGCCTGCAATACTAGTGTTGTTTTTATATGCGCTACTTCCTATAATAAAAAATACCTATATAGGTATTAAAAGTGTAGATGATTCAGTTGTTGAGGCAGCAAAAGGTATGGGGATGACCTCTAGACAAAGGTTGTTTATGGTAATACTTCCCCTAGCATTTCCTATAATAATGGGTGGTATTAGAGTTGCTACAGTTATAAATATAGGAACTGCAACTATCGCTTCATTAATAGGAGCAGGTGGACTTGGAGACTTTATATTTAGAGGAATATCTATGAGTGATACAGGGATAATATTAGCTGGTGCTATTCCAACTACAATATTAGCTTTAGCTGTAGATTATATACTTGGATTAGTTGAAACTAAACTTCCAATGGGATCTCTTGGGAAATTAATTACAAATAAAAAAATGATGAAAAGAGTAGGGATTGGAGTTGCTATACCATTATTAATAATAGGCTTCATAGTCACTTCTAAATCTTTTGTAAAAGATGAAACAATAATTATAGGTACCAAAAACTTTACAGAATCTAGATTAATGGGATATGTTTTATCGGAATATATTGAAAAAAATACTGATTTAAAAACAGAAGTAGTTGAATTAGGAGGAACACTTCCTGCATTTAAGGCACTTCAAGAAAAAGATATAGATATGTATGTAGAATATACAGGAACTGGATATGTAACACTTCTAAAGAAAGAAGGAGAATTACCTGAATCTCAAAAATTATATGATGTAGTTAAAAAAGAATTTAATGATAAATATAATCTAAGTTGGTTAAATCCATTGGGGTTCAATAACACTTATACATTGTCTATAAAAAAAGAAACAGCAGAAAAATACAATATTAAAACTTTTTCTGACTTAGCAAAGGTATCTGATCAATTTGTATTAGGAGCAACAGCAGAGATATTAGAGCGTCCAGATGGATTTCCAGGACTAAAAAAACTATATGGATTAAATTTTAAAGATATAAAATCATTAGATCCTGGTCTTAGATATAATGCAATAGCGGATAATCAGGTTCAAGTAATAGATGCATTTGCAACAGACGGTAAATTAAAGGAATTGGGTCTTGTTATTCTTGAAGATGACAAAAACTATTTTCCACCATACTATGCAGTTCCTGTAGTAAATAATGAAACACTAAAAGAAAATAAGGAATTAAAAGAAATGTTAGAAAAATTAGATAATATTTTAGTAGATGAAGAAATGCAGGAATTCAATTATAGGGTAGATACAAAGAAAGAAGAATTAAGAAAAGTAGCACAAGATTTATTAAGAAGCAAAAACTTAATAGATTAGAAAAAAGGTTATATTGAATTTTCATTCAATATAACCTTTTTTGAGCAACGCGAATTTTTATACATACAATTTGCCTTCAATACGTCTTTCAAATGGAGTCCATGAATTAGGTCTAGTATCTTTAGTTATAATACTTATTTTATTTAACATAGCATCTACATAATCTGCAAAGTGAACAATATAAGATTCTTCTAATTTAGGAGGTTGAGGAGACCCATATTCTACCTTACCATGATGTTGTACTATACACCCTTTAATTCTCTCCATAAAATCTTCGCTATATAGACTAGGATTTTCTTTAAAAGCCATTTCAATCATAGTAACACCTATTACTATGTGACCTTCCATAGAACCTTTTAATGTATATGTAAATGCACCATCATAGGTCATTTCTTCAATTTTTCCTATATCGTGAAGCTTAGCACCTAAAATTGCTATTTCTTTGTTTCTAGTGTTATATCTATAAGCCATTGTTTTGGTTAAGTACATAACATTTAATGTATGCTCAGCAAGGCCTCCAATATAGTTATGATGTTGACTTACTCCACCAATAGCTCTTTTAAATCTATCTACAAAATCATTATTTTTAAAGAAATAATTGTTTAAAGCTATAGCCTCAGGACTCATAAATTCTTCTTTAGATATTTGGTCTATTTCATTCATAATATCATCTATCGGCCTTTCTACATTAGGTAAATAATCTTCAATATTGTACTCTGTTAATTTATCGGATTTATCTGCAGTAAAATTACTACGATAAGTTCCCTTTACGTTTATAATATCTCCTAATCCAAAATTTCTTTGTTCATCAGGTATACTTGCTCTAAACTCACCGGTTTTATCTCCAATAATACCAATTAAGTTATTTTCTTCCCTTGTAAATATCTTCTTTATCATAAAACTAGTGTTTATATCTTGTCCGGATTTTAAATCTTTGGCAAAACTTTTTTTCATAAAAGACACATCCTTATTTAGAATATATAATAATACTTATTTTTAACATAAATCTTTATAATTATTATTTTAAATTTAGGTTAAAAATAGATTATGTAGTGTATATTTAAAATAGTCACTATGAAATAAGTCGAAAGGATAATAATATGGAAAATGTAAATAGAATAATAAAATATCTAAAGCCATATAAGGTTATTGCAATTGTAGGTCCTTTATTTATGGTACTTGAAGTTTTTATGGACTTACTTCAACCCAAAATAATGCAAAATATTATAGATATAGGTATAGCAAATAATGATTTAAATTATGTAATGGTAAACGGTGCCATTATGATACTGGTTGCATTTATAGGCCTATTAGGAGGTCTTATATGTATATATTTATCAACCAAAGCAGCTATAAATGCAGCTACAGATATAAGAAAAGATTTATATAATAAAATCCAAAGTTTTTCTAGTAGAAATATAGATAAATTTCAAAGTGGAAAGTTAATAACTATACTTACAAGTGATGTTAACAGTGTTCAGTTTGCAACTATGATGTTATTAAGATCTATGGTAAGATCTCCATTGTTGTTTATTGGAAGTGTAATAATGGTTTTAATAAGTTCATATAGTCTATCGCCTATACTTATTATAGTAGTACCTTTTTTAGGATTATCATTATTTTTTATAATTAAAAAGTCAGGTAATCTTTTTAGAAATGTTCAAGAAGCTATAGATGATGTTAACAACACAATGCAAGAGAATTTGTCTGGAATTAGAGTTGTAAAAGCATTTGTAAGATGGAAGTACGAAATAAGTAAGTTCGATAAATCCAATGATAATTTAACAAAGGTAAATATAAATGCAAATCAAGTTATGTCTATATTATTACCTATTATTATGCTTTCTGTTAATTTAGGAATAGTTGCAGCCCTTTGGCTTGGAGCTATAAATGTAAATAATGGGGTCATTGAAATAGGACAATTAGTTGCATTTTTAAACTATCTTATTCAAATTTTATCATCTTTAATGACCTTTGGTATGGTATTAACTCATATAACCAGAGCTTTTCCATCAATTGATAGAATTAATGAAGTATTAGATACAAAAGCTGAAATTCTAGACAGTTTAGATTTTACAGAAGAAAAACATATAAAAGGAAATATTGAATTTAAAAATGTTTTTTTTAGCTATAACAAAAGCGATGAAATGGTATTAAATAATATATCATTTAAAGCTAATATGGGTGAAAAGATAGGAGTAATAGGTTCAACGGGAAGTGGAAAATCTACCTTAGCAAAGCTAATACCAAGGCTTTATGATATAGATAAAGGTGAAATATTAGTGGACGGTGTTAATATTAAAAAAATTAATATAAAATCTTTGAGAAAATCTATAGGTTTTGTTCCTCAAAAGGCTTTACTATTTTCTAAAAGCATAGAAGAAAATATCCTATATGGTAAGGAAAATGTATCTTATGAAGAAATTGAAATAGCAGCTGAAGATTCATGTTCAATTGAGTTTATATATAATTTTGATGATAAATTTAAACATAAACTAAATCAAAGGGCGACAAATTTATCAGGAGGACAAAAACAAAGACTATCAATTGCTAGAGCGTTTATAAGAAAGCCATCTATACTAATATTAGATGATTCTACTAGTGCCGTAGATGCAAAATCTGAAGAATTAATAGTAAATAGATTAAATAAAAATTATAAAGATACAACTACATTTATAATATCTTCAAAAATATCATCTATAATAGATGCAGATAAAATATTGGTACTTGATGATGGTAAATTAGTAGGGATAGGAAAACATAAAGAACTAATAAGAAATTGCAATGTATATAAAGAGATATACCTTTCTCAAGGTGGAAAGGAGGAATCTTATGAAAACTAAAAACACAAAGTATACATTAAATAAAATATGGAAGTACTTAAAAAGACAAAAAATTTCACTTATTTTAGTTGTAGTTATAGTAATAATAACTTCGATTTTAAGCCTTTTAGCTCCCTACTTAATGGGATTAGCTGTTGATAATATATTGAATAAGGACATAAATAAAACATTGAAAACATTAATGATACTTTTATCTGTATTTTTATTAAATTCACTTTTTACATGGGTTCAAACCTATATTATGGTTATAGTATCTCAAAACACTATAAGGGATATAAGAAAAGACTTATTTTCAAAACTTCAATCCCTATCATTAAGGTTCTTCGATAAACATAGCCATGGAGACCTTATGAGTCGCGTTACTAATGATATAGATAATATAAATACAGCACTTACACAAAGTGTAGTAACAATTATGTCTATTTTAATTTCTGTAGTAGGTATAGTAATTGCTATGTTTTATTTAAATTGGATAATGGCGATTACAAGCTTAATTAGTATACCACTTATAGTACTAATAACAAAGGTAGTAGGAAATTATACAAAAAAGGCATTTATAAAAAGGCAAAAGCATTTAGGTGATTTAAATGGATATATAGAAGAAACTATAGATGGGCAAGAGGTAATAACTTTATTTGGAAAAGAAGAATATGTATTAGATGAATTTATAGTGAAAAATAATTCTCTAAAAGAATCATCACTTAAGTCAGAAATATTATCAGGTATCATTCACCCTCTAATGAACTTTGTAAATAACTTAGGATTTGGAATAGTTGTCTTTGTCGGTGGATACTTAACACTAAATGGAGCTGCTACAATAGGTACAATAACAAGTTTTGTAAATTATTCAAGGGAAATAGCAAGACCGTTAACCCAAGTTGCTACATTATATAATACTATATTAGCAGCAATAGCAGGTGCAGAGAGAGTATTTGAAATAATGGATGAGGTTGTAGATATAGTTGAAAAACAAGATTCAAAGGAAGTAATTGAATTAAAAGGTGACGTTGAATTTAAAAATGTATCATTTGGGTATGATGAAGATAAACTAGTCCTAAAAAATATAAATTTACATGCAAATCCTGGAGAAACTATTGCTTTAGTAGGTCCAACTGGATCTGGCAAAACAACTGTAATAAATTTATTAACACGTTTTTACGAGGTAAATAGTGGGGAAATAAAAATAGATAAATTAGATATAAGAGATTATAAAGTTGACTCACTAAGAAAAAATATAGGTATAGTCCTCCAAGATACTTATCTTTTTTCTGGTACTATAAAGGATAATATAAGATATGGTAGGCTTGATGCAAGAGATGAAGAGATAATAGAAGCCGCAAAGCTTGCAAATGCACATTCATTTATAAAACACCTACCTAATAAATACAATAGTGTAATAAGCTCACAAGGAAAAAATCTAAGCCATGGACAAAGACAACTTATAGCCATTGCAAGAGCTATACTATCAGATCCAGACATATTAATTCTTGATGAAGCTACAAGTAATATAGATACTAGAACTGAACTTCATATTCAAAGTGGACTTAATAATCTTATGAAGGGAAGAACTAGTTTTGTAATAGCACATAGACTTAAAACTATAGAAATGGCAGATAATATATTGGTTATTAAAGATGGAGAATTGATAGAACAAGGGAACCACAATAGACTTCTAGATAAGAAAGGTTTTTATTATGAACTTTATACATCACAATTTAAAATATAAAAATTCACTTCGTTCATGTCGCCAACGACCTTGAAAAACAGGGACCTTGCTCAAATTTATCAGTTGGAAATCATAAAGAAAGTGGGCTTATGCCCACTTTTTTATAATTAATCCTAATAATATAGTAACAAGATAAGAACCATTTATTAATGCGAAATTTTTTACAGAACAAACAAAAGTATCTTTTTTTGTTTGCTTGTCCATAAATGCATTTATATTTTCTTTTACTGGTTTATAAGTAAGTAACACAAGTAGTGAAGTTAATGGATTTATACCTAATATAGTTAATAATATAATTGAAATATATGAAATATAATATAGTGACTTCCAAATTAACAACCCTTTTTGTTTACCTATGTAAATAGGCAGAGTATATCTTCTATTTTCTAAATCATCTTCTATATCGCATATGTTATTACCTAACATAATATTACCAATACATAATGTAGGAGGTATAGCCACAAAGAAAATTATAATACATTCTAAAAGATCGAAAGAGAATTCTATTGTTTCTAAAGTAATTTTAATATCAATAATTTGATTAGTTAAAGATTGTATTAATATTGATATAAGTGGAATTAAAAATCCCATAAATACACCTGAAAATACTTCTCCAAAAGGTGTTCTAGATATTGGGATTGGTCCAAATGAATAACTTACAGCAACTAAAAACGATATTGCACCAAGGAAAAATACTACTATATTTGTTCTAAAAACTAATAATATACCAAAGGTTATAGCTATTAGTATAAGACATATTATTATAGATAAAGCAGTTTTTTCTTTAATATTATATTTTACCATTGCATTATGTTCTTCATATCCATAACCATGTTCTTTAATTGCCTTTTTATAATCCATAAAGTTATTAAGTGCTGTAGTAGCCATATCAATTGAAATCAATGAAATAAACATAAAAAGGAAGTTTACTAAACTAAATTTATTGTATCTATACACAGCGAAGGCTGTTCCTAAAAAAAGTGGTATTATACTTGCTAGTTTAGTCTGTATTTCTACGAATTTAAAAAAACTTTGTATATTCATTATATCTCTCCTAACTAGTGATTTAAATTGTCCATTATATATTATAATAGTTTAACGTTAATTCATCAATTTAAAAAGCAGCATCTTTATAATGCTGCTTCCTAAGTTTTTAAATATATTATTTTTTATTAAATTTTTCTTCAATAAATTTAGAATCAGTATCTATTTTAAGAATAGATACTAATTTAGGGTTTTTTAGGATATTCTTAAATAAAGGATATCCTATAAGACTAACAACTACAAATTCTCCAAAACCTATTTGAAAAGTTGTTAAGAAAAGAGGTACATTAACTAGGAAATAAAGTTCTAAACCTATAATTATAGCGTTGCATACAGTAGGCCATAAAGACGCAACAAACAAGCTTTTAGATTTACTTATAAGGTAAACACTAACATAAGTAGCAAAGCTACCTACTATAACATCTACAATACCGAGTGGACTAAAAAAATTAGATATAATACATCCTAAAACCAAACCTGGTATATAAAGGGGATCAATAAAAGCAAGTAAAGTTAAAACCTCTGAAAATCTAAATTGTATAGGCCCATAACTAAGTGGGGCTATAAATATTGTTAAAACCGAGTATATTGCAGCAACTACTCCTATTTTTACTAATTTGTTTACATTAATTTTCATCACTGTTATCTCCAACTCCAAAGTCTGTATTGTGTACTAATATTTCGATATTAGGATTTTCATTAAGATAGTTGTATTCTTTTAAAAACCATTTTATTAGATCGTAGTCACGTTTTATATTAGTTGTATTTTCATTAAATATATTTATACAACCTCTTTTAAAGTATTTAAGTAATGTATCGACATCATTTCTTATCATATCTTTCGTTTGACCTTTAATCCCTACTAAAAGGCATATTGAAGAAAAATAATTAGAAACTTCTTCAGGGTTATTAATTATCATTCCCTTTTTAAGCACTTTATTTCTAAAATAATCATCAAAGGTTTCAACACCGCATTTAAATATTATAGGCACATCAAAGAATTTTCTTATTTCATTTAATCTGTTTCTATAAATCCAGTGGCTTTCAAAATATAAAACTTCTATATTTTTATCAACTACTATATTCTTTATATCTTCTAGTGTTTCATCTGGAAGTTCAAATACACTTCCTGAGTTTATAACTTCTAGAGAAGAGAATTTTCCTGTTACATTAGATAAAACTTCTTTATTAATTTTTATTATTTCTTCTTGATTTATATTGTTGTCATGAATATAGTCACAAAAAGAACATTGGCTCCACTTACAAGGGAAGCCCTTAAGTAAAACTATTTCTCTTGGGTTCTTATCAGTGATAATACTGTATCTACTTAAATCCATATAATCACACCTTCATAATATAATAAAAAAAGCTGCCATAAGCTATGGCAGAATATCTACATTTTAGCAATTACAACAAATAGAGTCAATACAATATCTAGTTATATAAATTATAGGTAATTTTTAAAATATTATTCATTTGTAACTTACGTTACCGAAAAACATAGTAATTTGATATATATTATAAACATGAGTTACAGCAAATTAAAAAAGAAAACAGGGAGGAATTTAATAATGTTTGGATTATTTAAAAATAAAAAAGAAGAAACTAATACAACTGCTACACCAATAAAGGTTGAGCCAAATCCAATGTTCTGTTATCAATGTGAACAA
>NZ_JBYVNY010000013.1:0-98858 GCF_058146105.1 Sporacetigenium sp. TC11
CCGCCGCTAGGACCGAAGTCCTCGCTCGACTTGCATGTGTTAGGCACGCCGCCAGCGTTCATCCTGAGCCAGGATCAAACTCTCATGATAAACTTGGCATTACTTTATAAATAAATGGTGTTTAATTGACCTACTGTTTAATTTTCAAAGTTCAATTATCTTGTCCCTTTTCCTAAGGACAAGTAATACTATACCATCTAATATAAAGTAAGTCAATACAATTTATTTATTTTTTATAATTTTTCATATTCCTTTTTTAATCTCTCTATTATTTTGCGTTCTGCTCTTGATACAGTCATTTGAGATACACCTAAATCCCTTGCAATAGCTGCTTGAGTTTTATCTTCAATAAATCTATCTTTAAATATTTTAGTTTCTACATCATTTAAATTTTTTATAAACTTATTAATAAAATCCCTATTTTCTAAGTTAGAGAAATTTAAATCTTCTTGTCCTATTGTATCCATAAGAGCTATATCTTTATCTTCTGATTCATTATTATTTGAAATATCTAAAGACATAGGTTGATATCCATAAGATGCTTCCATTGCCTCTAAAACTTCTTCTTCTGTACAATCTAATACTTCTGCAATATCCTTAGGCTTTGGCGTTCTATGATTTTTTTGTTGTAACTCTAATTTTACTTCATTTACCTTCTTTGATAATTCTTGTATTCTTCTAGGAACCTTTAATGTCCATACTTTGTCTCTAAAATACTTTTTTATTTCTCCCATTATTGTAGGAGTAGCAAAACTTGAAAATTCATATCCCTTCTCAGGATTATATCTATCAATAGCATATATAAGAGCTAATGATGCTACTTGATAAATGTCTTCAAATTCTACACCTTTGTTCATATATTTTTTTGAAAGTATATTGGCTAGATACATATGTCTCTCAATTAATATATTCCTTATTTCTATATCTCTATTATTATTATAAATTCCAAAGAGTTGTTTTGTATCTAGACTGTTATAATCTGTAGCATTAGCTACGCGTTTCATTAAATATCATCTCCTAAGTATTTTATCATCTTTATATTTGTTCCTTTGTTTCCTTCAGATTTTATTTCTAATTCATCCATTAAAGTTTTTATTATAAACAGCCCTAGTCCACTTTCTTTAGGATTTTCTAAATCTGGTTCTCCTATGGAATTAATATCACAGCCCTTACCCTTATCTTGTATATTTATTACTATTCCATTATCTAAAACTTCAAATGCTATGTTAAATTTATCATCATAGCTATGTTTTATAGCATTTGTGCAAGCTTCTGATACTGCTACTTTTATATCTTCAATATCGTCTACATTAAAACCAATCTTATTTGCTATTCCAGAAACAGTTAGTCTTATAATTCCTACGTATTCTGGTTTAGCAGGTACTTCCATTTTTAATGATTCATAACTCAAAGTTATCCCTCCACTTTAAATATTTTATCTAATCCTGTTATATTAAATATCTTTCTAACATTTTTCTTTGTATTAGTTATATATATATCCTTATCATTTTCTTTTAATCTTTTTAATACTCCTATAAGAACCCCTAATCCTGTTGAGTCTATGTAATCTAAGTTAGCCATGTCTAGATTTATATCAGCAGATTGTTTTGAGATTAAATTAATTAAATTTTCCTTTACTTCATTAGCTGTAGATACATCTATTTCACCACTTAAATACACATTCCATAAACTATCACTTTCATTTAACTTACTTTTTATACTTATAGACATATTAATACCTCCTTATTACCTTCTAGCTATGATTTTTAATAACTTTCCTATATTCGTTATACTGCTTAGTATATCTATAAACTTGTCTGTATTTTTAGTTATTCCAGCTAAATTCTCTATTGTTTCATGTATATGTCTTTCATTATAATCCACTATTTTATAAGCTTTGTTTACCATGTTAGTTGCACTTTTTATTAATATACATAGGTATATAGATACCCCTAATATTCCTATACCAATAAGTACAACTGCTATTTGCCAACCTATAGCGTTCATTATCTATTCTCTCCCTCTTCATCAAAACTCTTGCTTATAATTAATTCTTTTTCTTGTATCTCTATATCCTCTTCATTGAACTTTTCTATAACATCAGATAATTTCTTTCCTATTATTTTCAATGTATTATTTATGCCTTCAGTAGGATCATCTTTATATTCTTTATATTTATCTTTTATATCTTCCCTTAAAGACGAACCTTTTTTAGGTGAAAATAATAAAGCTAATATAGCTCCAACTATGGAACCAAATATAAAATATCTCTTCTTACCTCCCATAAATTATCCCCTTTCTAAATTTTATTACTTAATTTTACCATACAGCTATATTATATACTAATTAAATAAAAAGAAAAAGAATAGGAATAATCCTATTCTTCTCCCTTTATTTTAGATATTGATACTACGTTAACTTCACCGGCAGTTTTTATAAGCTTAACTCCGCTTGTAACTCTTCCAAATAATGAGATTTCATTAACTCTAAGTCTTATTAAAACTCCATTAGAGTTTATTATCATTATTTCATCTTCATCATTTACTATATCAACACCTGCAAGGCTTCCTGTTTTTTCGTTTATATTATATGTTTTTATTCCTTTTCCAGCTCTAGTTTGAAGTCTGTATTCATCAATAGATGTTCTTTTACCATATCCATTTTCACTAACTACTAATAATTCGGTTCCATCTTTGCATAAATCCATAGATATTACATTATCATCTTCACCTAGATTTATACCCTTAACTCCCATAGCAGATCTTCCCATAAATCTTATATCCTTTTCGCTAAATCTTATAGACATACCATTTCTTGTTGCTAATAGTATCTCTTGGTTTCCGTCTGTAAGTTTTACAGATATAAGTTCATCTTCGTCTCTTAATCCTACAGCTATTAATCCTGATTTGTTTATATTTTTAAACTCAGATATTTTAGTTTTTTTAACTATACCATTTTTAGTAGCCAATAATAAATACACATTTTCATTTTTCTCATCTATAGGTATAAGAGTAGTTATTTTCTCATCACCTGTTAATTGTAGTATATTTACTATAGCTGTTCCTTTTGCTTGTCTCTTTCCTTCTGGTAGTTCGTATGCATTTAATTTATAGACCTTACCCTTATTAGTAAAGAATAAAATACTATTATGGGTTGTTGTAGTTATTAAATGTTGAACGAAGTCTTCTTCTCTTGTAGTTAAAGCTGAAATACCTCTTCCACCTCTTTTTTGACTCTTATAAGTGTCAGCAGGAAGTCTCTTTATATAACCAAAATGAGTTAATGTTACAGCTATTTCTTCAACTTCTATAAGATCACGCATATCTATTTCCCCTTCAGCATGTCTTATTTCAGTTTTTCTTTCATCTTGATAATTTTCCTTTATTATTGTTATCTCTTGTTTTATAACATTTAAAAGAATTCTCTCATCACCTAATATTTCTCTTAATCTATTTATCCTTTTTATTAATTCTTCATATTCTTGATCAATTTTTGATCTCTCTAGACCTGTAAGTCTTTGAAGTCTCATATCAAGTATAGCTTGAGCTTGTACATCTGTTAAATTAAAGTTGTTCATTAAACCATCTTTTGCTTCTTGTCCATTTTTAGAAGCTCTTATAATTCTTATAACCGCATCTATGTTATCTAATGCTATTTTTAATCCTTCTAATATATGAGCTCTTTGCTCTGCTTTATTAAGGTCAAATTTAGTCCTTCTAGTTACAACATCTTTTTGATGTTGAATATAATGATATAACATTTGTTTTAAGTTTAATACCTTAGGCTCTCCATTTACTAGTGCAAGCATTATTATACTAAAAGTATCTTCCATTTGAGAATGTTTATATAACTTGTTAAGTATTATATTTGCATTTACATCCCTTTTTAGTTCTATAACTATCCTCATACCATTTCTATTACTTTCGTCTCTTAAGTCAGATACGCCTTCTATTTTCTTTTCCTTAACAAGGTCAGCTATTTTTTCTACTAATTTAGCTTTATTTACTTGATATGGTATTTCCGTTATTATTATTTGTTGTTTTCCTTTACCCATATCTTCTATAGTTGCTCTAGCTCTTACTTTTACTTTTCCTCTACCTGTTTTGTATGCATCAATTATATTTTCTTTACCCATTATTATTGAAGCAGTAGGAAAGTCTGGGCCCTTTACATACATCATTAAATCTTCTACACTACAATCTTCATTATCCATAAGATGTATTGTAGCATCTATTACTTCTCCTAAATTATGAGGTGGTATAGATGTAGCCATACCAACAGCTATACCACTTGATCCATTTACTAATAAATTAGGAAATCTAGATGGTAAAACCACAGGCTCTTTCAATGATTCATCAAAGTTAGGTATAAAGTCTACAGTTTCTTTTTCTATATCTCTAAGTAATTCAAGTGATAACTTACTCATTTTTGCTTCTGTATAACGCATAGCTGCTGGAGAATCTCCATCTACAGATCCAAAGTTACCATGACCATCAACAAGTGGATATCTAGTAGAAAAATCCTGAGCCATTCTAACCATTGCAAAATAAACTGCAGTATCTCCATGTGGGTGATACTTACCTAAAACATCTCCGACTAGACGAGCAGACTTTCTATATGGCTTATCAGGAGTCATATTTAACTCACTCATAGAATATAATATTCTCCTATGAACAGGTTTAAGTCCATCTCTAACATCGGGAAGAGCACGTCCCACTATAACACTCATCGCGTAATCTATATAGGACTTTCTCATCTCATCTTCTATTTCAACAGGGAGTACCCTATTCTTTTCATCCATTTATAACATCTCCTTCCTATACATCTAAATTTTTAACGTATCTTGCATTTTCTTCTATAAATTCTCTTCTAGGAGCTACCTTATCTCCCATTAACATAGAGAATATTTCATCAGCAGCTGCTGCATCTTGTACAGAAACCTGTAATAATGTTCTTGTCTCTGGATTCATAGTTGTATCCCAAAGTTGCTCTGCGTTCATTTCTCCAAGACCTTTATATCTTTGTAATTCTACACCAGTTCTTCCTATCTCTTCTAACAATTTATTTAATTCTTTATCCGAATAAACATAATGCTCTTGTTTTTGTTTTTTAATTTTGTATAATGGAGGCTGTGCTATATACACATATCCATTTTCTACAAGCGGCTTCATATATCTGAAGAAGAATGTAAGTAGTAAAGTTCTAATGTGGGCTCCATCTACGTCTGCATCTGTCATTATTACTATTTTGTGATATCTAAGTCTTGAAGCATCAAAATCATCACTTACCCCACATCCAAATGCTGTTATCATATTTCTTATTTCATCTGATGATAATATCTTATCTAATCTAGATTTTTCAACATTTAAAATTTTACCTCTTAGAGGTAAAATAGCTTGTGTTACTCTATCTCTACCTTGTTTAGCAGAACCTCCAGCTGAATCTCCTTCGACTAGGTATACTTCACTTTTAGCAGGATCTTTTTCTGAACAATCTGCTAGTTTTCCTGGAAGTGATGTGCTTTCTAATATACTTTTTCTTCTTGTCAACTCTCTTGCTTTTTTTGCAGCTTCTCTAGCCCTTTGAGCTCTTAATGCTTTGTCTGCTATTATTCTACCTGTAGATGGATTTTCTTCTAAAAATCCTCCAAATTCTTCTACAGTTATACCATCAACTATACTTCTTACTTCCATGTTTCCTAATTTTGTTTTAGTTTGACCTTCAAATTGCGGTTCTGGAAGCTTAATAGAAATTATAGCAGTAAGACCTTCTCTTATATCTTCACCTAATAAATTAGGGTCTTTTTCTTTTATATAGTTGTTTTTTCTAGAGTATTCGTTTATAACTTTCGTTAGTGCTGCTTTATATCCGCTTAAATGAGTACCACCTTCGTGTGTACTTATGTTATTAGCAAAAGAATATATGTTCTCTGTATAACCATCAGTATATTGCATTGCTATTTCAACGATATAATCATTTACATTTTTTTCAATATAAACTATATCATCGTGTATAGCACTTTTACTTTTATTTAAGTGTTTTATAAATTCTACTAATCCTCCATTGTACATAAACTCTTTTTTCTTTTCTCTTTCATCCCTTTTATCTTCTAGTATTATCTTTATTCCTTTATTTAGAAATGCTAATTCTCTAAGTCTATGCTCTAATGTTTCATATTTGTAATCCACTTCTTCAAATATTGTAGCATCAGGTTTAAATGATATTATAGTACCTCTATAATTTGACTTTCCTGTTTCTTGTATTGGAGCTAAAGGGATTCCTTTTTCATATTTTTGAACATATGATTTTCCTTCTATATGAACTTCAGCTACTACCCATTCAGATAAAGCATTAACTACAGATATACCTACTCCATGTAGTCCTCCAGAAACTTTATATCCTCCGCCACCAAACTTACCTCCAGCATGTAATACTGTTAATACAGTTTCAAGTGTAGATTTTCCAGTTTGAGGATGGACTTCAACAGGTATACCCCTACCATCATCTTTTATTAATACACTTCCATCATTGTTTAAACTTACATATATTTCTGAACAATAACCTGCTAGAGCCTCATCTATACTATTATCCACAACTTCATAAACTAAGTGATGTAATCCTCTAGGTCCTGTAGAACCTATATACATCCCAGGTCTTTTTCTAACAGGGTCAAGTCCTTCTAATACTTGAATCTGGCTTGCACCGTATTCTTGTTTCATTGTATTTCCTCCTTTTCTGAAGAATATATTTTTAGTTTATTCTATACTTAAGACATTTCCCTTTTCTATATTAAACACAGTTACATTCTTATTGTTAAATATACCCTTATGAGAATGTTCAGCTGTAGTTATAAACATTTGCACTTGTTTTAGATTATCTACCAATAATTTTTGTCTATTTTCATCTAGTTCACTAAATATGTCATCTAATAGTAATATTGGATATTCTCCAACTTCTTTATTTATAAGTTCTATTTCTGATAATTTTAATGATATAGATGCTGTTCTTTGTTGTCCCTGTGATCCATAAAGCCTTACATCTAAGTTATTTATATATATTTCTATATCATCTTTATGAGATCCAATTTTAGTAGTCCTTGTAATTTTATCACTTTTTCTACTTTTTTTTAATTTTTCTAAGAATTTTTCTCTTACTTTTTCTAAATTATCTTCAAAACTTATATTTATTTGATTTTTATAAATTATATTTAAATCTTCAAGTTCACCTGTCAATTTATAATGTATTTCTTTTGAAATACTTTTTATTTTTTCTATAAAGTCTCTTCTGTATATATATATATAACTCCCATAGTTAGCCATACTTTCATCATATACATCTAGTAGATTGTCATCAATAAATGTTTCTTTTAGAAGTTTATTTCTTTGAAATAATACTTTATTGTAGTTTGTTATACAACTGTAATACCTAGGTACTATTTGGCTTATTTCTCTATCTATAAAATTTCTTCTTTCTTTTGGCCCCTCTTTAACTAACTTTAGATCTTCTGGTGAAAATATTACTACGTTTAAGTTACCTAGTAATTGAGATATTTTTTCTATATATATTTTATTTATTTTTATGCCCTTTTTATTATTTTTATTTAGAGAAACTTCTATCAAATTATTCCTGTTTTCCTTTATAAAACTTCCACCAATGTACCCATTATCTTTATCAAACATTATCATCTCTTTATCTTTGTTGGTTCTAAATGACTTTCCAATAGATAATAAAAATATTGCTTCGATAATATTTGTTTTTCCTTGTCCATTTTTACCTATAAATAAATTTATTTTTTCATTAAAATTTAAATATAGTTCTTCATAATTTCTAAAATTTATAATTCTTAAATTATTAAGATGCACAAAAAGCACTCCTTTATAGCACTTTTATTTTTTTACCTTCAGCTTCTAGTATATCTCCCGGTTTTATTTTTTTACCTCTTTGATACTCTATATTTCCATTAATTTTTATATATCCTTCTTGTATAAGATATTTAGCATGTCCGCCTGTAGAAGCTACATCTACTAACTTTAATAGCTGATCAAGTTTTATAAACTCAGTTTCTATTTTTATTTCTTGCATATAACATATCCTCCTATATTAATTCACATAAAATCAATGTAAATATATATTATATCATAAAAACCCAACATAATTGTTGGGCTTTATTTTATATTATGATGATATTCTAACTGGAAGTAATAAATATGTGTACTTAATTTCACCTACTGGCTTTATTATACAAGGATTTACATTAGTAGTAAATTCAAGATATATTTCATCGCTATCTATAATCTTTAGAGCTTCTATGAGATATCTTGAATTAAAAGCTATATCTAAATACTCACCTTCTAATTGTATTTTTACTTCTTCATAAACATTTCCTCTTTCTGAATTAGAGGTTATAGCAATTGACTCATCCCTGATTGATAGCTTTATTAAGTTGTTTTTTTCTGACTGAGCTAATAATGATGCTCTTTCTATACTATTTAGAAAATCTCTAGTTTTTGCCTTAACTCTTAAATTATATTCTCTTGGCAATAACTTTTTATAGTCTATGAATTCTCCTTCTAGGAGTCTTGTTATTATTTTTGTTTCATTAACTATAAATACAGCATTTTTTTCATCTATTCCTATTTTTATGTTGTCTTCTTCATTCGAAATAAGGCTATTTATATCGCTAAGTGTTTTTCCTGGAATAATTACCTTATTATTGCTTATATCGTTTTTAATTTGTCCACCTCTAACTGCTAATCTATAACCATCTATTGCAATTAAATTTATATTATTATTATCTATTTCTAATAATTCACCCATAAGAATCGGTTTTGTTTGATCCTGAGATATAGCGAAAACAGTTTGTTTTATCATATTTTTTAATAAGTCCTGTGGTATTTCATATAACGAATATTCATCTACTTCTGGTAATTGTGGGTATTCAATTGGACTATCCCCTTTTATATTAAATCTTGAATTTTCACAATTAATATATACATTATTATCCTCATCAGTTTCTATTTCAATAAAAGAGTCTGGTAACTTTCTTATTATATCCCCAAATAGTCTAGAATTTACAATAATTGAACCAGGTTCTATTATTTCAGCTTGTGTATAAGTCTGGATACCTAATTCTAAATCATATCCTGTTAGTTTTAAATTACCATCTTCAGTTTTTAAAAGAATCCCTTTTAATATATCTAAGGTAGTTTTATTACTAATAGCTTTTTGGACTATAGATATTTTATGAGATAAGAGTTTTTGATTACAAATAAGCTTCATTGTGGATAACCTCCTTAAACGATTTATAGGAAATAAATATAAAAAAATAATAGTAGTAATAGTAGTAGGTGTTGTTGATTATGTTAATAAGTATGATCGCAATAATGATTCCAAAGTTTATGGCATGTTGATAAAATGTTAATATGTGTGTTATTTTTATATGGCTAAAATGAGTATAAGTTTTTTGAAGGAAAAGTTATAAACAGGATATTAACAGGATATTAACCGCTATATGTTAATAATCTAACCCTTCAAATCAGACATAATTTTACTTATTTTATCTTTTATATCAGACCCAGATTCAATCTCTGAAGATATTTTATCATGGGCATGCATAACAGTTGTATGGTCCCTGCCCCCAAAAGCTTCACCTATTTTAGGAAGAGACAAGTCAGTTAATTCTCTACATATATACATAGCTACTTGTCTTGGATATGATATAGATCTTGTTCTTTTCTTAGAATTAAAATCTTCCATCTTTATTCCAAATACATCCACTACCTTCTCTTTGATCCTATTTACTGTAATTTCCTCTGTTTTAGAACTAGTTATTATATCTTTTAAAGCTTCTGTAGCTAATTCAAGAGTTGCTGTTCTATTTGTAAGAGAAGAATAAGCAACTACCCTTGTTAATGCTCCTTCTAATTCCCTTATATTGGACTTAATATTTTTAGCTATATAACCCATAACCTCATTAGGAACATCTATGGTCTCTATTTGAGCCTTTTTCCTAAGAATTGCTACCCTAGTTTCAAAATCAGGAGCTTGGATATCTGTTATTAAGCCCATTTCAAATCTAGACCTAAGCCTATCTTCTAAGGTTGGTATTTCCTTTGGAGTTCTATCACTAGAAATAATTATCTGTTTATTAGCTTCATGAAGAGTGTTAAATGTATGGAAAAATTCTTCTTGAGTTCTCTCCTTACCAGCTATAAATTGAATATCATCTATTAATAGAACATCTACATTTCTATACTTGTTTCTAAACTCTTCGTTTCTATCATCTTTTATAGAATTTATAAGTTCATTAGTGAATTTTTCTGAAGAAACGTATGCAATTTTTGCATCTTTTTTCTGATCTAAAATATGATGTCCTATAGCATGCATTAAGTGAGTTTTTCCTAAACCTACTCCTCCATATAAGAACAAAGGATTATATGCCTTTGCTGGAGATTCAGCTACAGCAACACATGCAGCATGGGCGAACCTATTGCTATTACCTATAACAAAAGTATCAAATGTATACTTTGGGTTAAGGTTAGGATGGGATTTTTTTTGATTATCACTTGTTCTTTCCATTTCTTCATTTCTTACTTCATCTTCATCAAGCACAAATTTGACCTTATATCTTTTAAAAGAAAGTTGGTTTATAGAGCTTTCAATTAAGTTTAGATATCTATCCTCTAATATACTTTTTGTAA
Organism: Sporacetigenium sp. TC11; assembly: GCF_058146105.1. Taxonomy (NCBI): domain Bacteria; kingdom Bacillati; phylum Bacillota; class Clostridia; order Peptostreptococcales; family Tepidibacteraceae; genus Sporacetigenium; species Sporacetigenium sp. TC11. The sequence continues at coordinate 10,701 of NZ_JBYVNY010000013.1, forward strand.
AGTCATTTGGGACTAGAAGAACTAAAAGGTTATCAGTTCTTTTTAAAGGCTTTATTTGTTTAAAAAAAGCATTAAAACTAGGAGGAGAAAGCTCACCTTTTATTAGCTGCAAAGCCTTATCCCATAGAGAAACTATATCCATAATACAAACCTCCGTACAAAAAATAATTAACATTTTCCACAAAATAATTAACAGATTAACTATATATAAATAAAAAAGTATATTGAAATAAATTATAAAATTTATATATGGACAAGTATGTGTATAACCTAAAAAAAATACTAATTTATTTATTTATAAAAATTTTATAAACAGGATGCAAATAACTTAATTAATAATATAAACAAGTAAATAATCTAGGATATAACAAGAGTATTATCAATGATTTCGAAAGTTATTCACAATTGTATCCACAACATGTGCATAACTTTAATTTAGTTGAAAAAGTTATAAACATTATCAACAAGTATTTCTATAATATCAGAATAAACAACAAACTTCAATATTTTGTCGACAATTTATCCACAATACTAACTATATGTTGATATAATTTTACACAGCTAGTAACAGGCTATATTTTGCAAAAATAATTGACAATAAATATAAAAGGTTTTATAATTGTATGTGTTATGCTTACTTCGAGGGTAAAGTGATTATTATAAATGGAATAAAATTTTGAAAGGCGGTGTTTTAAGGATGAAAAGAACTTATCAGCCAAAGAAAAGACAAAGAAGCAAGGAACATGGATTTAGAAAAAGAATGAGTTCTAAAGCTGGAAGAAATATCTTAAAATCGAGAAGATCAAGAGGTAGAAACAGATTAACTCATTAATAATTTAAAAGGGCTGCTTTTTAGCGGCCTTTTTGTGTAATCTGTAATATTTTTACCATGGAGGATATATATATGGATTTTAATAATACTTTAGGATTAAAAAAAGATACTGATTTTAGAAAAGTATATAAACATGGTAAATCCTTTGCTAATAAATACTTAGTAGTATATATATTAAAAAACAACTTAAATACTAATAGAGTAGGATTCTCGGTTTCTAAAAAGGTAGGTAAAAGTATAGTAAGAAGTAGAGTAAGAAGACTTTTAAAAGAATCGTATAGATTAAGTTGTGATGGAAATATAGAATCTGGATATGACTTAATATTCATTGCTAGAATTCCTTGTAATGAATCTGATTATAAAACTATAAATAAATCAATTATAAATGTAATAAAAAAGAGTAAAATTTCTAACTCATTATAGATACATATGTAAGGAGGATATAATTTGAAGAAATTTATAAAAATATTAAGAGGTATAAATAGAATTATATCTAATTTATTTATATTATTAATAAGATTTTATCAGAAATTTATATCACCCTTAAAAGGTCAAACATGTAGATTTTATCCTACATGTTCACAATATTCCTTGGAAGCTTTTAAAAAGTACGGTATTTATAAAGGAATATATTTATCTATAAAAAGGATACTAAAATGCCATCCATTTCATCATGGAGGATATGATCCTCTACAATAATAGGTTACCAAAATAGGAGGTATTAAATTGGACATAGTAAATATTCCATTAGGTCACATTCTTAGAGTTACATATCAAATAATTGGCGACTACGGTTGGTCTATAGTAGCATTTACATTACTTATTAAATTAGTGTTACTACCACTATCTTTAAGCCAATTAAAGTCAATGCAAGGTATGCAAGAAGTGCAACCTAAAGTAAAAGAATTACAAGAAAAGTATAAGAATAATCCAGAAAAACAAAATGCAGAAATAATGAAATTATATAAAGAGTATAAAGTAAATCCTATGGCAGGGTGTTTGCCATTATTAGTACAGTTTCCTATATTAATAGGTCTATATAACGTATTAAGTAAGCCAGTTAAATATCAAGTATTCGCAAGTGAAGCAGCTTTTAAACTTGCTGATGCAGGTTTTTTATGGGTACCAAATTTAACAGAAAGAGATATTATATTAGCAGTACTTTCAGGTTTAACAACTTATATAACTACTGCTATGACTACTACAAAAGAAGCTAGACAACAACCAGCTCAAAAAATGATGTTATACATGATGCCAATTATGATGTTTTGGTGGGGGTTAAGTTTCCCAGCAGGATTAACATTATATTGGACAGTAAGTAACGTATTCCAATTAGCACAACAATATTTTATAACAAATCCTTTAAAGGCTAAAGCTAATAAACCTAGGGAGGAGTAGAAAAGAATGAGAATTCTAGAAATAACAGGAAAAACTATAGATGAAGCTATTAATAAAGCATTAACTCAGTTAAATGTATCAAAAGACGATGTAGAAATAGATATATTAGAAAATCCAAGCAAAGGTTTCTTAGGTATAATTGGAAATAAAGAAGGTAAGATTAGAGTCACAGTAAAGGAAAAAGAATTAGATATAGTAGATATAGCTAAAAATTTCGTGCAAGACATAATAACTAGTATGAAAATAGATGCAACAGTTAATGTAGAAGAAGATAATGAAACTATAAAAATAGACGTACTTGGAGAAGATGCAGGGTGTCTAATAGGAAGAAGAGGAGAGACTCTAGATTCCATACAATTTTTAGCTGGTTTAGCAGTTAATAAGAATAAGAAAAATAGTCACATGAGAGTTTTAGTAGATATTGAAAACTATAGATCGAAAAGAGAAGAGTCTTTAATAAGATATGCTAAAAAAACTGCTAGAGAAGTTGCTAAAACAAGAAAAACAAAGAAATTAGATTATATGAATCCATATGAAAGAAGAATAATACATTCAGCTCTTCAAAATGATTCTTATGTAAACACTTACAGTGAAGGAATAGACCCTTATAGAAGATTAGTTATAGAATATAAAGGTAGATAATATAAAAAATAACCTCCTATATCAAGGAGGTTATTTTTAGTTGATTATTTTGACTTTTATATTTATTATATATAATATTTAGATTAAGGAAATAATTAGAATAAAGGTATATATAAGAATTTAATTAAATAATTAAGAGGTGATATATTATGTTTATAGATGATACTATAGCGGCAATTGCAACTGCCCCTGGAGAAGGTGGCATTGGGATTATAAGATTAAGCGGAGAAAAATCATTAGATATTACAGAAGATATATTTAAATCTATGTCTGGTAAAAAGATTATTGAATATAAGCCAAGAACATTAATATATGGTCATATTTTAGATGATGGAAATATAGTAGATGAGGTTTTAGTAGCTTATATGAAAGCTCCGTATTCTTATACAAAAGAAGAGGTCATAGAAATAAATTGTCATGGTGGCTTTATATCAGTAAAAAAAATACTACAACTTATATTGTCTAAAGGTGCTAGACTTGCAGATCGTGGTGAGTTTACTAAAAGGGCATTTTTAAATGGAAGAATAGATTTATCACAAGCTGAAGCTATAATTGATGTTATAAAAGCAAAAACAGATTTAGCTCACAATGTTGCTCAAAATCAATTAGAAGGGTCTTTATCTAATAAAATAAAAGACTTAAGATATAAAGTTACAGAAATATTAGCGCAGATAGAAGTTTCTATAGATTTTCCAGATGAAGATGTAGAACATATAACATATGAAACACTTTATAAGAAATCACTAGATCTTAAGGAAGAAATAAAAAGATTATACAATAGCGCTGAAAGCGGAAAAATATTAAGAGAAGGGCTTAAGACAGTTATAGTAGGTAAGCCTAATGTAGGAAAATCTTCATTACTAAATGCAATATTAGGTGAATCAAGAGCAATAGTTACAGATATACCGGGCACAACAAGAGATATTATAGAAGAATTTATAAATATAAATGGAATTCCATTAAAAATTATTGACACGGCAGGCATAAGAGAAACAGAGGACATTGTCGAAAAAATAGGTGTAGAAAAATCAAGAGAGTCTTTAAGTAACGCAGATCTTGTTATAATTGTTTTAGATGCATCTAGAAAATTAAGTGAAGAAGATATTAACATATTAGAAGATGCAAAAGATAAAAAAGCTATAGTTCTAATAAATAAAACAGATTTGCAACAGCAATTAGAAGAAAATAAAATAAAAGAATATATAGCTGAAGATAGTATAATAAGAATATCAGCTATAGAAAATAAAGGATTAGAAGATTTACAAAACAAAATAGAAAATATGGTTTATAGTGGAGATATAAACCATAGTTCAGATGTTATAATAACTAATTCAAGACATAAGGATGCATTAAGTAAAGCCATTAATTCAATAGATGATGCAATAAATGCTATAGAAGGTGGAATGCCTTTAGATTTTGTGGAAGTAGATTTTAAAAATATATGGGATTACTTAGGATATATAAATGGAGATACAATATCAGAAGACTTATTAGATACAATATTTAATAATTTCTGTATAGGCAAATAGGTTTTTCGTGAAACTTTATTTTGTGAAACGTAGGAAGGATGATAAATATGCAAAAATTCAACGCAGGAAATTATGATGTTGTAGTTGTAGGGGCAGGACATGCAGGATGTGAGGCCGCTTTAGCTACATCTAGAATGGGTCATAAAACACTAGTTATAACAATGTCCCTAGATTCTATAGCATTAATGCCATGTAACCCATCTATAGGTGGAACAGGTAAGGGCCAATTAGTTAAGGAAATAGATGCTTTAGGTGGAGAAATGGGTATAAATATAGATAAGACATTTATCCAAAGTAGAATGTTAAATACAGCTAAAGGACCTGCTGTGCATTCACTAAGAGCCCAAGCCGATAAATATAAATATCATAAAGAAATGAAAACTACCATTGAAAATGAAGAGAATATAGACTTAGTTATGGACGAAGTTATAGATATATTACATGAGGACAATATTGTAAAGGGAGTTATTACAAAGCAAGGAGCTATATATAATTCAAAAGTAGTTATATTGGCTACAGGAGTTTATTTAAATTCAAAGGTTTATATGGGAGAATTAACTTTTTATGAAGGGCCGAATGCACTAGGGTTTTGTAGTCATTTAACTGATAAGTTAGTGAATTTAGGACTTAGAATGAGAAGGTTTAAAACAGGTACTCCTGCAAGAGTTCATAGAGATAGTATAGACTATACTGTTATGGAGATACAAGAAGGAGATGAAAAAATAACTCCTTTCTCATTTATGAATGATAAATTAAATAAAAGACAAGAGCCTTGCTATTTGACAAGAACAACTAGTAGGACACATGAAATAATAATGAATAACTTAAATAGATCGGCAATGTATGGAGGAGAAATAGAAGGTACAGGTCCTAGATATTGTCCATCTATAGAAGATAAGGTTGTTAGATTTAATGATAAGCCTTCACATCAAATATTTATAGAACCAGAAGGATTAGACACTAAGGAAATGTATATACAAGGGGTATCAACAAGTTTACCGTATGAAGTACAAATAGAAATGTATAGATCTATTACAGGCCTTGAAAATTGTAAGCTTATGAGGCCAGCTTATGCAATAGAATACGATTGTGTAGATCCAACTCAACTTAAACCAACACTAGAAATAAAAGGAGTAGACAATTTATTTAGTGCAGGGCAATTTAATGGAACATCCGGATATGAAGAAGCAGCGTCACAAGGTCTAGTAGCTGGAATAAATGCAGCTTTAAAAATACAAGAAAAAGAACCATTTATATTAGATAGATCTGAAGCGTATATAGGAGTACTATTGGACGACTTAGTAACTAAAGGAACTAATGAGCCATATAGAATGATGACTTCAAGATCTGAATATAGATTATATTTAAGACAAGATAATGCAGATATGAGATTGACTAAAAAAGGATATGAAATCGGTCTAGTTAAAGAAGAAAGATACAATAGATTTTTAGATAAAAAACAACAAGTTGAAAATGAAATAAAAAGACTAAAAGAAGAGAGAGTAACACCTAACGAAGTAAATGAAATTTTAGAGGAAATAGCTTCATCACCTATAAAGGTGGGGATATCTCTATATGATTTCTTAAAAAGACCAGAAGTAGGATATGAAATAATAGATAGGATAGGAAAAGGTGCTGGAGATGACATTTTAGATTCAGTAAAAGAACAATGTGCTATAATGATAAAGTACGAAGGATATATAGATAAGCAATTAAGACAAATAGATCAATTTAAAAAGTTAGAAAATAAAAAGTTAAGAGAAGACCTAGATTATTCTAAAATAGAGGGATTAAGGATAGAGGCTAGACAAAAACTTAATGACATAAAGCCAATGTCTATAGGACAAGCTTCACGTATATCAGGAGTTTCTCCTGCAGATATATCTGTATTACTTATATACTTAGAACAAATGAGAAGAAGTAAGGGGGATAAGAATGAATAATATAGATATATTAAAAAATGGTATAAATCAATTTGGAATACAAATAAGTGATGAAAAAATAAATAAATTTGTAAAATATAAGGATTTGATTCTAGAATGGAATCAAAAAATAAATTTAACTGCAATAGAAGATGAAAAAGAGATATATATAAAGCATTTTATAGATTCAGTGTCTTCTATAATGAAAGGATATATAAAAGATGATATATCTATAATAGATGTCGGAACAGGGGCAGGATTTCCAGGTATACCACTTAAGATATGTCTTGATAATGTAAATTTAACATTGTTAGATTCCCTTAATAAGAGAATCAATTTTTTAGAGGAAGTTTGTAGTCAAACTAATTTAGATAATGTTAAATTCATACATGGAAGAGCAGAAGATTTTGGACAAAATCCTGATTTTAGAGAAAAATATGATGTAGCTACAGCAAGAGCTGTAGCAGGTCTTCCTGTACTTTTAGAATACTGTACACCTTTTATAAAGGTAGGAGGATATTTTGTATGTTTAAAAGGACCAAATGCTAATGCTGAACTTGAAGAATCAAAAAATGCCATGGATGTTTTAGGAGTCGAATTTGTAGAAAAAATCGACATAAATTTACCTTATACAGAATTAAAACATAATATATTAGTGTTACAAAAAGTCAAAAATACACCTGATAAATACCCTAGGAAAGCTGGTAAACCATCAAAAAGCCCTATAAAATAAATAGAAAAATGTCAAAAAACTTTTTTATTTCCCGAGAAATAACTTAATTTGTTTTATAAAAAAAACTAGAAATTAAGAGGATTATGAGTTGTAGTGCAGAAATACTATATGGGAAATACTTATTAATTGGGAAATTTTTATTTGAATATATTACTTCTGAACGAGAGAGGGATGTTATGGAAGAAAGAAAAGTTATGGAGATACCTATTGACCTTATAGATCCCAATCCTTATCAGCCGCGAAAGGTATTTTCACAGTCTGCACTTGAAGAATTAAGTGAATCTATTAAGGCTTATGGGATTTTACAACCTATAACAGTTAGAAGGATAAGTGATAATAAATACGAGTTAGTAGCAGGAGAAAGAAGATTAAGAGCTGCAAAACTAGCAGATTTACCGACAGTACCAGCTATAATAAATAATATGTCTGATGAATATTCAGCCGTATTAGCTTTACTAGAAAATTTACAAAGAGAAGACTTAAATTTTATAGAAGAAGCCTTAGGATACGAAAATTTAATAAAAGATCATAGTTTTACGCAGCAGCAATTAGCAGAAAAATTAGGCAAAAACCAATCGACGATAGCTAATAAACTTAGAATATTAAGGCTTCCTAACGACATAAAGGATAATCTAGTAGAAAGTAATTTAACTGAAAGACATGCAAGGGCCTTATTAAAATTACCAGATGAAGAATTAATGAGAAATGTTTTAGATAAGGTAATAAAAGGTGAATTAACAGTTAAGAATACAGAAAAACTTATAAAGGATTTACTAAAAGATATAGAAAACGCAAAAGAGCCTGAAAAAAAACAAATAGTAAAAATAGGAAATATGAATTTAAAAATATATCTTAATACTATGAAACAGGCTTATGATTTTATACTAAATACAGGTATAGAGGCTAAGTATAAGGAAACAGATAAGGGAGATTATGTTGAAGTTGTAGTTAAGATTCCAAAACAATAAGAGATTACTGCCTAGCGGTAATCTTTTTTCAAAGATGAGGGGGCGAGACAGATGGGCAAAATGATAGCTATTTTTAATCAAAAAGGTGGAGTTGGAAAGACAACTACCAATGTTAATTTAAGCGCTAGTATAGGACAACATGGAAAAAAGGTTTTAGTTATAGATTTAGATCCACAAGGAAATACAACTAGTGGATATGGTATAGATAAAAGTGAACTAGAAAATACAATATATGAAGTTTTACTAAGTGGAGTAAGTGCAAAAGATGCAATAGTAAAGACTGAATTTGAAAATATAGATATAATAGGTTCAGCAACTGAACTTGCTGGCGCTGAAATAGAACTTACATCAGTAGAAAACAGGGAATTTGTATTTAAAAATGCTATAGATGAAATAAGAGATGAATATGACTATATATTTATAGACTGCCCTCCATCATTAGGTATGTTAACCATAAACTGTTTAACTGCTGTTGATAGTGTATTAATTCCTATACAATGTGAATATTATGCACTAGAAGGAGTAAGTCAGCTTATGGAGACTATATCACTTATAAAAGAGAGTCTTAATTCTAAACTAGAAATACAGGGAGTAGTTTTAAGTATGTTCGACGGAAGAGCAAATCTATCTATACAGGTTGTAGAAGAAGTAAAAAAATACTTTAAAGGAAGTGTTTATACTACTTTAATACCTAGAAACGTTAGATTAGCTGAGGCACCTAGTCATGGTAAGCCGGTAATATACTATGATGCTAAGTGCAAGGGGTCTATATCTTACTTAGAGCTTGCCGATGAATTTATAGAACTAGAAGAGGATGTGATATAGTATGGCAAGAAATTCAACAAGAACAAATAGATTAGGTAAAGGATTAAGTGCACTAATTCCTAACGCTAGCAAGGAAGAGTTAGATAAAAAGGATATAACAGCACTAGATATAAATAAGGTATATGCTAATGAAGATCAGCCAAGAAAAATATTTGATTTAGAGAAGCTAGAGATATTATCTAGATCTATAAAGACATATGGAGTTCTTCAACCTATAGTTGTAAAGGAAGATGATAAAGGCAACTATATGATAATAGCGGGAGAAAGAAGATATAGAGCATCTAAACTTGCAGGGCTTAATAAAATACCTGCTGTTGTAAAGGATCTCCCGATTAAAGACATAATGGAGATAGCACTTATAGAAAACTTACAAAGAGAAGATTTAAATGCTATAGAAGAAGCTATAGCTTATAGAAGTTTAATAAATAATTATAATGTTACTCAAGAAGAGATATCAGAAGCTGTAGGTAAAAGTAGACCACATATAACTAATACATTAAGGCTATTAAACTTATGTGATGAAGTTATAAAAATGATAGAAGAAAGTAGAATAACTCCAGGTCATGGTAAAGCACTACTTAGAGTAGTTGATATGGATAAACAACTAGAGGTAGCAAATAAGATTATAAGTGAAGATCTATCAGTTAGAGAAACAGAGGGCATAGCAAAAAAAATATCAGAAAATAAAGAGATTATAGATAAGCCTAAGAAGGAAGAAAAAGATATATTTATAGCAGATATAGAAGGTAGATTATCTAATGTATTTGGCACAAAGGTTAATATATCTAAGGGAAAGAAAAAGGGTAAAATAGAAATAGAATATTACAATGAAGAGGACTTAGAAAATATACTTGAACTTATATTAGAAATGAAAGAAGCTTAGGAGATGATATAAATGATATACTTAGATAATGCTGCGACGACTTATCCAAAACCAGATGAAGTATATGATGCAGTATTAGACTGTATGAAAAATTACGGTGCTAATCCTGGAAGAGCAGGTCATAAACTAGCTATAGCAGCAGGACGTATAATATATGAATCTAGAGAAAATATAGCTAAGTTATTTAACGTAGACAATCCTATGAATATTATATTTACACACAATGCCACAGACTCATTGAATTTGTCAATAAAGGGAATATTAAAAGCTGGAGACCATGTTATAACTACAAGTATAGAACATAATTCAGTTATAAGACCTATAAAATCTCTAGAAGAAATAGGTGTAAAAAATACAATAGTTTCATGTGATAAATATGGAAATCTTAATCCTAAGGATATAGAAAATTCTATAAAACCTAATACAAAACTTATAGTAACAACACATGCATCGAATGTATGCGGAACTTTAGTAGATATAAAAGCAGTAGGGGATATAGCTAAATCATATAATATTTTATATCTAATAGATGCATCCCAAACAGCTGGGATATATGATATTGATATAAAAAAAGTTAATATAGATATGATAGCTATAGCAGGGCATAAAGGTTTATTAGGTCCGCAAGGAACAGGAGTATTATATATAAGAGAAGGAATTAAATTAAAACAACTTAAAGAAGGTGGAACAGGAAGTAAGTCTGAAGAGTTAACTCAACCAGATATATTTCCTGATAAGTATGAATCAGGAACTCATAATACCCCAGGATTAGCAGGACTTAATGCAGGAGTTAAGTTTATATTAGAAAAGGGAATAGATAATATAAGAAAGCATGAAGAAGAATTAACAAATTATTTTATTCAAGAATTAAAAAAATTACCACAAATAAAGATATATGGGCCTGCAGATAGTAAAAAACAAGCATCTGTAGTTTCTATAAATATAGGAAATATAGACTCAGGAGAAATAAGCTATATATTAGATGATGTTTATAATATAGCAACAAGATCAGGACTTCATTGTTCACCTCTTGCTCATAAAACATTAGGAACATTTGAACAAGGTACAGTTAGATTTGGTATAGGATATTTTAATACAAAGGATGATATAGATAAAGCACTAAGTGCTCTAAACGATATAGTTAATGAGTTAAATATATAATCAAGGTTTATTTTAAAATAGTCTCATATGAGGCTATTTTTATTTTGGAATCATATTATTTCGTTTTTTGTAGATTAAAAGAAAAATGTATATTTATTTGTCAAAGTAAGCTATAATTAAACGTAAGAAAATGTTTTCACGAGGGTGATTAATATGGAAATTTTAAGTTTAGGACAAAAAATAAAAAAGTTAAGAAAAGAAAAAAACTTAACTTTAAAGGAATTAGCAGGAGATAGGATAACTGCAGCGCAAATAAGCCATATAGAAAGGGATAAGTCATATACAAGCCAGGAATTATTGGATTATTTATCTAAAAAGTTAGATGTTAGTATAGACCATCTATTAGAAACAAAGGAAATGCAAGCAAAAAAAATAACTGATAGCTTGATAATTCAATGTGAAATATATGTTAAAGCAGGCAATTTAGAAACTGCAAAAAAAGAAATAAGCAAAATCATGGATATATGTAAGATTTATGAGTTAACAGAAAATTATGCAAGTTGTAATTTCTTATTAGGTTTAATACATTTAGAGCAAAGAGATTATGATTTGGCAGTTACAAACTTTGAAAAGGCTTTATTTCTATATATAAAAAATAATAATAAAGAATGTATAGTAAATTGTTATATAAACATAGGTAAAATATATATGAAAGAAAATTTCTATAAAGCAGCAATAAATCACTTTGATTTTGCAGAAGATGTATTGAGTGATTATACATTACAAAACACAAACACATATAGAGATTTATATAGTAGTATAGCTTATAGTTATATAAAAATAGGTCAAAACGATAAGGCTTTAGGATATACAGATAAAATAAAGGAATTAGAAAAAGGTAATAACAATAAGGATGAGGCTGATAGAGTATTACTAACAGCTAATGGATTATTACAATCTGGTAATTATGATGAAGCTAAAAGACATTTTCAAAAAGCTCTAGATATATATAATAAGGAAAATAGTAAAAATGAATTAGCGAGTATATATATAACTATGTGTAGAATATATATAAATTCTGAGAAATATGAAATAGCTTTAGAATATGCCAATAGGGCTTATGAAATAAAGAAAAATGATGAAGATGAAAATACTATAAAAATATTATTTAAAATTATAAAAAGCTTAATTGGAATTAATAATTTTGAAAGCGCAAAAAAATATATAAAGATAGCTCTTTCTCTATCAATAAAAATAAAAAATAAAACGCTAGAGTATAGATCTTTAAAATATTATTCAATAATATATGCTAAAGAAGGAAATTATGATATATCTATAGAAAACTTAAATAAGTGCCTCGAAATAGTAAAAGAGGCCAATGATAAAAAACAGCTAGGAGATTTATATATAGAAATGGCACAGGTATATTCAAATATATCAAAGGATAAAGAATTAGAATATTATCAAAAAGCCGTATCTATTTATAAAGACTTAGATATAATAGAAAAATAGACTCTTTATTAAGAGTCTATTTTTATTAAGATATAAGGGGGATAATAAATGAAGAGGGGAAGAATTATTATCATATTATTTATAATAATTGTGTTTTTCGTAAATCCTAAAACGATGGGAAACATAAAAGTATATTTTAATAAGGATAAGATAAAAGTTATAAAAGAATTTAATATAGACTCAAATGAAAAGACATCTATATTAAATTATAAAAACAATTTAATATTATATGATGGTAAATATTTAAAGGCTTTAGATGAAAAGGGACAAAGGTTATTTGATTTGAATATAGAATCAAAAGAGTTTTATATAAATTCATATAAATACATAGATATATTAGATAAACACAACAAAATAGCTTATAGCATAGATAATAATGGAACTATAGTTTTTAAAAAGCAATTTACAAAAACACCAATATCGTTTAAAAGCATAAATGAGAAAAAATTTATATATCACTATAAATACGACAAGAATGAATATATAGACTTATATGAAATTAATAATAATAAAATAAAGACAATACCTATAAAGGGAACTCTCACCGATTTAGATATAGTAAAAGACAATATAGTTTTAACGTATATAAATACTCAGGATAATTTGGTTAGTATTGTAGACAAATATGACCTAAAAGGAAATATTATAGACACAAACAAATTTAAAGATAAGCTGTTTATAGAAGCTGAATATTTAAATAATAAATTTTATTGTGTAGATACAAATAGTATATATATATTAAATGACAATCTAAAAACTACAAAAATTATAAACATAGATAATAATATAAACTTTGTAGGGAATACGAAGAAATATATAGTAGCAATAGATGATAAAAACAACTTAATGCATATAGATGATAAATTAGAATTAAAAAAGAAAAATGTAATGAATAATATAAAAGGGATAAGTTATTATGACAATAGTTATATAGTTTATGATGATAATGAGATAAAAAATACAATAGATAATAATAAGCATGAGTTTGATTCTAAAATATATAAAATAATAAATATAAGTGATAAAACCATAGCCATACTTCAAGATAAGAAGGTAAGTTTAATATATATAAATTAAATAACTTAATTGTTAAGCATAAAAATATTCTATAACATTAGTTTGTATTACTATGCTAAAATTAAATTAAACTGAACTAAGGAGATGGTGCAATGAGAATAGAAGTTGATGCTAGAGGTCTTGCTTGCCCCCAACCAGTTATAAAAACAAAAAAAGAATTAGATAACATTAAAAGTGGGGTAGTAATTACTGTAGTTGATAATGAAATAGCAAAAGAAAACATATTAAAGCTCGCCAAATCTATGAACTGTGATGTTTCCCATAATAAAAAGGACGAATTATTTTACATAGAGATAAAAAAGGGAGAAGAAGATATAGTTATAAAAGAAATATCTAAACCAGATATAGATGACAGAACTATATATATATCTTCTGATAAAATGGGAACAGGAAATGATGAATTAGGACAAGTATTAATTAAAGGATTTATATATACACTAACTGAAGTAAAACCTTATCCAAAAAATATAATATTTGTAAATAGTGGAGTTAAATTAGCTACAGTAAATGAAGCAACTGTAGAAAACTTAAAAATATTAGAGGACTATGGTGTGAATATCATGTCTTGTGGAACTTGCTTAGATTACTATGATTTAAAAGACAAGCTTCAAGTAGGAAGTATAACAAATATGTATAATATAGTAGAGATATTTACAAATTCACAAAATACTATATCCATATAAGACTACATTATCTGTAGTCTTTATTTGATATTTTATAATAAGGAGATATATATGAACTGTATGTATATTGTTTCATTTGACTCGACTCACCATGCAATAAGGTCAGAAAAAATATTTATAGAAAACGATATAAAGGTTTCTACACTTCCAACACCTAGAGAAATTAGCTCAAGTTGTGGTATATCAGTGAGATTTCCTGAGGAAAGCTTAAAAAACATAAAAAATTTACTAGAAAGCAATGAAGTTCTTTATAATGGAATATTTAAAGTAGAAAGATTAGATAATGGAAAAAAAGAAATAAAAAAAATAGATTAGGAGGTATTCTCATGCCGATGAGTCTCAGCATAGGAGATATAGTAGAACTAAAAAAACAACATCCATGTGGAAACAAGGAATTTGAAATAATGAGAAGTGGAATGGATTTTAAAATTAAGTGCATAAAATGCGAAAAACAACTAATATTGGATAGGGAAACGTTAGAGAAAAGAATAAAAAAGGTAATAATAAAAAAATAATTTGTAATATTATAACGAAAATCAGAATAATTTGATATTATAAAGAATCTTTGATATAATAATAAGGAAAACATTATCAAAAATAAAACCGGGGGTGCTTAATATGGCTATAAAATACGCTAGAAGAATGGACAACCTTAAAGCTTCAGAAATACGTGAACTTTTAAAATTAACTGAAAAACCTGAAATAATATCTTTTGCAGGAGGACTTCCAGCTCCAGAATTATTCCCTGTGGAAGAAATGAAGGCTGTTTCTCTTAAAGTTTTAGAAGAAGATGGAAGAGCTGCAATGCAATATGCAGCTACAGAAGGATTTGCTCCTTTAAGAAAGCAAATAGCAGAAAGAATGAACGTAAAATATAGCACAAAAGTTACAGCTAACGACATAGCTATAACTAGTGGTTCTCAACAAGGACTAGACTTCTCAGGTAAAATATTCTTAGATGAAGGCGATGTTGTTTTATGTGAAAGTCCTTCATACATGGGAGCATTAAATGCATTTAAAGCATATGGTCCTAAATTCATAGAAGTTCCAACAGATGAAAATGGAATGATAATGGAAGAATTAGAAAAAATATTAGAAACAACTGAAAATATAAAAATGATATACGTTATACCTGATTTCCAAAATCCAACAGGTAGAACTTGGCCAATGGAAAGACGTACAAAGTTTATGGAATTAATAAACAAATTTGAAATACCTGTATTAGAAGATAATCCATATGGAGAATTAAGATTTGAAGGAGAAATATTACCTTCATTAAAATCAATGGATGAAAAAGGTTTAATTATATTCTTAGGAAGTTTCTCTAAAATATTCTGTCCAGGATACAGAATAGGTTGGGTATGTGCAGAGCCAGAATTATTAAACAAGTACATAACAATTAAGCAAGGTGCTGACCTTCAAGCATCAACAATATCTCAAAGAGAAGTTAGCAAATTTATAGACATGTATGATTTAGATGCACATGTAGAAAAAATCAAAGCTGTTTATAAAGTACGTAGAGATTTAATGATTAACACTATGAAAGAAACTTTCCCAGCAGAAGCAAAATTCACTTATCCAGAAGGTGGATTATTCACTTGGGTTGAACTTCCAGAAGGAATGGATGCAAAAGAAATAATGGTTAAGTGTTTAGAGCAAAATGTTGCTTATGTTCCAGGAGGATCATTCTTCCCTAATGGTGGAAAAGAAAATACTTTCAGATTAAACTATTCTAATATGCCTGACGAAAAGATAGTAGACGGTATAGCTAGATTAGGTAAAGTTCTAAAAGAATTCATGTAATAAAAAGTAAATTTTGATATAAAAAATGGGAGTGGCGTAAGCCACTCCTTTTTATAATGTAAGGGGAGATTGGGATGAAATATATTAAATTATGGGGGTTATCTAAAAATATTTTCTACAATTTTTGAAATTAATATACATATTTACTTAAAAATTTTTAAAAGATATATTTATTGATATATTTTTTGAAATTCATTTTTAAATATTTGACTTTTATATTTGATTGTGCTAAAATGACAAAGTATGAGATTTTAATTCTCATTTCTCTGCTCTGTTAAAACAGAGCCGCTAAGTCCAAAGGGAGGTGAAGTATCGTGAAAAACTATGAATTAGTTTATGTATTAAGACCAAATTTAGATGATGAAGCTAAAGCTGTCGTATCAAACAAGATAAAAGACGTTGTATCTACAGATGGTGAAATAATATCTATAGACGCATGGGGTAACAGAAAATTAGCATACCCAATAGCTAAGGTTTCAGAAGGTTATTATGTATTAGTTAACTTTAAGGCTAACAGAGATTTACCAAAAGAAATAGATAGAAACTTAAAGATAAATGAAAACGTAATAAGACATATGATAATCGCAATAGAAGAGTAATATAAATATCTGAGGTGGTGTTTTAATGAATAACGTTGTGTTAGTGGGAAGGTTAACTAGAGACCCAGAACTAAGATACATCCCAGGAACAGGTACACCAGTTGCCACCTTTTCAATAGCTGTAGATAGGGAATTTACTAATAAAGAAGGTCAAAGAGAAGCTGACTTTATTAATATAGAGGTTTGGAATAAAGCCGCTGAAAACTGTGCTAACTATTTGTCTAAAGGAAGCTTAGTTGGGGTTCAAGGTTCTATAAGAGTAGATAACTATCAAAATCAAGCTGGAGAAAAAAGAAATGCTACAAAAATAAGAGCTAATAGAGTTCAATTTTTAGATAGTAAAAATAAATCGGATAATTCATATAGAGCAAACAATACGAATTTCGAACCTAGTTTTGAACCTTCTGGACTAGATCCTCAAGGATTCCAGGCTATAGACGATGACGATATACCGTTTTAATAAAGGAGGGAAAAAGTCATGATAAACAAGAAGAGACGTAGAAGAAAAAAGGTTTGTCAATTCTGTGCTGATAGAAATGCTAAGATAGATTACAAAACTACTCACAGATTACAAAAGTATCTTACTGAAAGAGGCAAGATATTACCAAGAAGAATATCTGGTACTTGCGCTAAGCATCAAAGAGAAATAACAATTGCTATAAAAAGAGCTAGAAACATAGCATTATTACCATATACTATAGACTAAAGAGGACGAGCCTACGGCTCGTTTTTTTGTTGGTTAATAATGGGACAATTTGTGATATAATGTTTATATATTAAGGAGGGGGGCAATTTGAGATTAAATCGGAATTTAGAAGTAACTAGGAACATAAAAATAATAGAATGGATGAAAACTGAAATACTAGTAAGCATAGGTGATTTATTCAATTTGCTTTATAAAGGAGTAAAGCCTTTAGATGAAGTATTACAAGATACATTAGCGAATATAATAATGGTTACATATTTATTATCAAAGAGGCTAGGTGTAAGCTTTTCAGATGTAGATTATAAGATAAAAGAAAAGATAAAAACAGCTATAAATGAAGATCATAGTATAGAAAGATGGTATGGTGACTTATCAAGCCTAAAAAAACATATAGATTATAGGGAGTGATAATTGTTGAATAATAGGCAGAGAATGACAGAAGCTTCAATAATAACAGCAGTAGCTATAATACTTTGCTTAGCAGTAACATATTTACCATTTTTCGCACTGTTAGCATTTGTTATACCTGTGCCTTATGTTGTAATAGCCAGTAGATGTGGAATTAAGTATACAGCAATGGCAACTGTAGTATCGTTTTTTATATTATTGATAACTACTAATTTTATAAATGCTTCAACATCAATGTTAATATATATAATACCTGGGTCTGTTATTGGGTATAAAATGAGCAATAATGAAGAAGAAAGACTTGACTTTGAACCAATATATTGGGGAACAATAGCATCTATATTAGCTATATTAGTTTTGCTTGGAAGTTCACAGTTTTTATTAAATGTAAATCCTATAGAGTCACTTATGGCAACTTTTAAAGAGGGATTACAAATACAAAAACAAACATTGGAAAGTATGAATTCTGTACAAGCAGATAATATTGATATAAATAAGATGATGGACGTTATAAGTACTATAATACCTACAATTTTAGTTATGTATGGATTTATGTCAGCCTTTATAACTTATTATACATCCGTATTTATACTAAGAAGAACTAATAAATACAATGGAGAACTTCCAAGATTCTCTAGTTTTTATTTACCAGGAAATACTTTAATGATTTTACTTTTATTATACTTAATAGGATTACTTTTAGGCAGTATAGAAACTATAAATAGTAAAGATATAATGATAAATATTCAATTAATATTTATGTGTATGTTTGTAATTCAAGGAATATCAGTATATATATACTATCTAAATAAGTGGTTTATTAATAAATCTACCAAAGCGATAGTATTTATATTTTCTATACTATTAGGGCCAATTACTTATATACTTTCATTAGTTGGAGTTGTTGATAGTATAGTAGATTTTAGAAAGGTAAGAAGAGTTAAATAGGAGGGCTTTATGAAGGACAAGCTAGCCTTTAAATTAAATATGCCTGAGAATAATGTATATATAATAATAATAGGTATATTAAGTATTGTTGTATTATCCTACAATCTATATATAGGTATATTCTTTTTCTTTATGTTTGCATACATTGTGTTTCATAATTGGAAGGTAACTAATATAAGAAGAAACGAATGGACTAAATATATAGAAAGTTTATCTTTAGATATCGATGAAACAACGAAAAAAGCTATACTTAATTTACCTATACCTTTATGTATACTAGAATTTGATGGTAGTATAACATGGTATAACAATAAGTTTCTAAATATAACTGATAAAAAGGATATATTAGGAATAAACATTGAAGATATTGTCCCAAATATAAACCTGAGAAAGGTTTTAAATGAAAGTAATGAGTTGTATACAGATCTAGAGTATAAGGGAAAGAATTATACTATTGTATATAATATAATAAAAAGCGACCAAGGGTCAAAAGCTAAGTATGTTATGATGTTGTACTGGATAGATAAGACAGAATATCTAGATTTATTCAAAAAATATAATGATGAAAAAAATGTTATGGCACTTATACAAGTAGATGGATATGATGAAGTAATACAAAGTGCTAGAGAAGAAATGAGACCTCTTATATCTGCAGAAATAGAAAAGATATTAAAAAACTGGGAATCAAGTTTAGGGGTGGCAATAAGTAAGACATCGAGAGATAAATATATACTTACTCTAAATAAAAGCAAATTACAAGAATTAGAATCTAAAAAATTTACCATATTAGATACTATAAGAAATATAGATTATGGAAATAACCTCCCTGTAACTATAAGTATAGGCGTAGGAGTAGATGGAGATACAGTAAAAGAAAATCTAAAATATGCAGCAGGAGCTTTAGATTTAGCCTTAGGAAGAGGTGGAGACCAAGCTGTAATAAAAAGTAAGGACAAGTCTGTCTTCTTTGGTGGAAAATCAAAAGCAATAGAAAAGAAAACGAAAGTAAAGTCTAGATTAATAGCTCATGCTCTTAAAGAACTTATATTAGAAAGTGATCAAGTTTATATAATGGGTCACCAGTATCCAGACCTTGACGCATTAGGAGCTGCTGTTGGTATATTTGATATATGTAAATGGTGTAATAAACAGACAAGTATAGTATTAAATTCGTCAAATATATCAATTGATATATTTGTAGATAAGCTAAAGTCATCTAGCTATTATGATGAATTATTTATATCAAGAGAAGATGCTATAAGAAATTGTACAAAAAAGACATTGGTTGTAGTTGTAGATACTCATAGACCCAACTTTACAGAATGCCCAGAACTTCTTGAAATATCAGAAAAAATTGTTATAATAGATCATCATAGAAGAGGTGTAGAGTTCATAAATGATACTGTACTTTCATATCACGAAACATATGCATCGTCAACTTGTGAGATGGTAACAGAATTAGTTCAATATATAGATGATAAGTTAGAAATAGATAATATAACTGCAGAAGGATTGTTATCTGGTATAAGTCTAGATACTAAAAACTTTACATTCAAAACAGGAGTTAGAACTTTTGAAGCAGCTTCATTTCTAAGGAAATTAGGGGCTGATACAGTAGAAGTTAAAAAGTTATTTAAGTCTGATTTAGATAATTTTATGGTTAAAGCAGAAGTTATAAAAAATACAAGGGTAATAAATAATAAAATATGTTTAGCATATTCTAAAAGCAATATACCTAATATAAATATAGTAGTAGCACAAGCAGCAGATGAACTGCTTAATATAAAAGAAGTAGAAGCATCCTTCGTATTAGGAATGACTAGCAATAATACAGTATTTATAAGTGCAAGGTCTCTAGGAAATATAAATGTCCATATATTTATGGAAAAATTAGGTGGAGGCGGCCATATAGATATAGCTGGAGCTCAATTGAAAGATACTACATTAGAAGAAGCATATAAAGTAGTTGAAAGTATTATAATGGAATATTTAAAGGAGGAAAACTAATATGAATGTTATATTATTAAAAGATATAAAAGGAACAGGAAAAAAAGGTGAAGTTATAAATGTAAGTGATGGATATGCAAGAAACTACTTATTTCCTAAAAAATTAGCTTCAGAGGCAAATAATAATAATTTAAAGGTATTAAATGAGAAAAAGAAGTCTCAGGAAATAAAAGAGCAAAAAGAATATGAATTAGCAGTTGAATTAGGAAAAAAAATGGAAGAGCTAAATATAACTATGTATTCTAAGGCTGGAGAAGGTGGAAGATTGTTTGGTTCTATAACAGCTAAAGATATAGCTGATGAGTTAAAGAAAAAACATGAAATAAATATAGATAAAAGAAAGATAGTACTAGATGATCCTATAAGATCATTGGGTTCAAGATTTGTAGAAATGAAAATACATCCAAAAGTAACTACAAAGATAAGAGTAGATGTTAGAGAAAAACAATAGACAGTATACTGAGGTGATATAATGGAGGATAGGATGAAGATTCCTCCACATAGTGTGGAATCAGAACAATCTATATTAGGATCTATACTATTGGATAAGCATGCTATGATTACAGTTTCTGAGATTATAAAACCAGAAGATTTTTATAAAGAAGCGCATAAAATAATATATGATGCTATGATGTCTTTGAGTAATAAGGGTGAACCTATAGATTTAATAACATTAACAGAAGCATTAAAAAAAGATGATAGTTTGGATATAGTAGGGGGTATAAGTTATTTAACCAGTTTATCAACTATTGTTCCTACAACATCTAATGTAAAGTATTATGCAGATATAGTAAAGGAAAAGTCAGTATTTAGAAAGCTTATAAAGGCATCTAACGACATACTAAATTTAGGCTACAATAATGCTACAAAGATAGAAGATATATTAGAACAAGCAGAAAAGAAAATATTTGATATATCTCAAGAAAAAACAAGTGATGATTTTAAGGGTATAAATGAAGTTCTAATGAGTGCCTATGACTCATTAGAAGACTTGTATAACAACAAGGGTGGAGTAACGGGAATAACAACTGGGTTTACAGATTTGGATAAAAAAATAAATGGATTACAAAGAACAGATTTAATATTAATTGCAGCTCGTCCTGCTATGGGTAAAACTGCATTTTCTCTAAATCTAGTTCAAAATTCAGCATTACAAGCAGGAATATCAGCTGCAGTATTTAGTTTGGAGATGTCTAAAGACCAATTAGTTCAACGTATGTTGTCAGCACAGTCAACTGTAGAATTAAAAAAACTAAAGACTGGAAATATAGATGAAAATGATTGGCCTAGAATTATAGATTCTATGGCTGTATTATCAAACGCAAAAATATTTATAGACGATACTCCAGGTATAACTATAACAGAGATGAGATCTAAGTGTAGAAAGCTTAAAATAGAAAAGGGATTAGATTTAATACTTATAGATTACCTTCAACTTATGGAGGGTGATGGAAGAAATGAAAGTAGACAACAAGAAATATCTAAGATATCAAGATCTTTAAAAATGTTGGCAAAGGAATTAAATTGTCCTGTTGTAGCATTATCTCAGTTATCTCGTGCGCCTGAACAAAGATCAGATCATAGACCTATGTTATCAGACTTAAGAGAATCAGGAGCTATAGAGCAGGATGCTGATATAGTTATGTTTTTATATAGAGATGAATATTATAATCCAGACTCAGATCGTAAGAATATAGGGGAAGTTGTAATAGCAAAAAACCGTCATGGAGAAACTGGGACAGCAGAATTAGTTTGGTTAGGAGAAATTCAGAAGTTTGCTAATAAAGCTAGAGAAATGTAAATTTATAATAAAAAATTAAAATACAGGGGGTTAATATTATGAATAGTTATTTAAACGAGTTAGAAACATTAAAAATTGCAGAAAACATAGAAACAGAAGGCTTAAGATTTTATACAGAAGCTATGAACAAAGCAGAAAATGATGAAATAAAAAATACCTTTAAAATGTTAGCAGATGAAGAAAAAGGCCATGCTACATTATTTGCTAAAATATATAATGAAGCTAAAAAAGAAAGCCAAAGTAATGATGATTATATATATGACGAAACTACTTCAGCGTATCTAAAAGCTTTAGCAGATTCAGCATTATTTAACACTAAGGGTATAACTAATGAGAAGCTAAAGGATGTTAAAGATTCTAAAGAAGCTCTTCTTATGGGAATACAAGCAGAAAAAGACGCAATATTATTATATACAAAGATGTATCAAGTTTCAAAATTTGAGAATACTAAAAAATATCTAGGTGAACTTATAAAAGAAGAAAATGATCACTTAGAGAAGTTAATGAAAATATACAAAAATATGTAGATATCCATATAGTTATCCACATAAAAAACTTTGAAATTTGTTGTATAATATGTGGATACTTTTTATAATTTTATCTAAAGATTGAAATATCCACAAAAAACTATACACAATATCCACATATTAGCTGTTGATAAATATTTATGATATGTTAAAAACTGTAAAGTATGGAGGAAAATCAATTGTTTAAAGTTACGAAGTATATGACTGTATCGGAAGTTTTAGCTAAAGATAAGGGATCATCTCAGGTATTTATAAACAATGGATTAAATTGTTTAGATTATCCAGTATCACAAGATGAAAGTATAGAACATGCATCAATAGAGTATGAAGTAGATGTTAACAAATTAGTAGAAGATCTTAATAACTATTTTTTAATAATAAAATAAATAAAGCAAGCAATATGCTTGCTTTATTTTAGTTTGAGGGAAAACATCCACAAAAGAAGAAGTTATTATAAAGTGTTCGAAGTCATTAAAGGATATAAGAATAGCATTCAGTTATTATGTAAAAAATAATGAAGTATGTATAAAAGAGTTTTAAAAATGTGCACAAGGTTGAAAAACACATACTAAATGTATAAATATAACTAAAAGGTTTGAAGTTATATCGAATGTTTGATAAAATGTATGAGTATAGTGTTCGAAATTAATTATAGAGGTGAATAATATGAAAACTGTTGCTATAGTAGGATCTCAATGGGGAGACGAAGGAAAAGGTAAAGTTATAGACTATTTAGCTAGACAAGCTAATGTAGTAGTAAGGGGTCAAGGTGGAAATAATGCAGGCCATACATTAGTTGTAGGTGATAAAAAGTACGCTCTACACCTAATACCATCAGGTATACTAAACCCTGAAACTATAAACATAATAGGGAATGGTGTAGTATTTGATCCTAAAGGATTTTTGGAAGAATTAAAGAAACTTAAATCTGATGGGATAGATACTAAGAATATAAAAATAAGTGATAGATCCCATGTTATATTCCCTTATCATAAAGAATTAGATGCATTATCTGAAAATGCAAGGGGAGAAAACAAAATAGGAACTACAAAAAAAGGCATAGGACCTTGTTATATGGATAAAACAGAAAGATCAGGAATAAGAATTTGTGATTTAATGGATAAAGATATATTTGCATCTAAACTTAAACAACAAATAGAAAGTAAAAATCAAATAATAGAAAAGATATATGGTGGACAAGGATTTAAGTTTGATGATATATATGAAGAATACATAGGATATGCGGATAAAATAAGAGGATATGTAGATGATACATCCGTAATATTATATGAAGCTATAAAGTCTGGCAAAAAGGTATTATTTGAAGGGGCTCAAGGTACTCTATTAGATTTAGATTTAGGTACTTACCCTTATGTTACATCTTCTCATCCAACATCAGGAGGTTTCTCTATTGGGGCAGGAATAGGACCTAATATGATAAAAGATGTAGTTGGAATTGTAAAAGCATACACAACAAGAGTAGGAGAAGGACCTTTTGTGACAGAATTGTTTGACGAAACAGGAGAGAGAATAAGAACACAAGGTCATGAATTTGGAACTACTACAGGAAGACCTAGAAGATGTGGATGGTTTGACTCTGTAATAGTTAGATATGCCTCAAGGGTAAATGGACTAACAAGTATATCATTAATGTTATTAGATGTATTAACAGGATTTGACAAAATTAAGATATGTACAGCATATAAATTAGGAGATAAAATAATAAAAGATTATCCTGCATCATTAGAAGACTTAGCTAAATGCGAACCAGTATACGAAGAATTAGATGGATGGAACGAAGATATATGTAATGTAGAAAATTACGATGATCTTCCAGAAAACGCAAAAAATTATATTAAAAGAATAGAAGAGATAGTAGAAGTAAGTGTAGATATGATATCTGTAGGTCCTAAGAGAACTCAAACAATAATTAGAAAAAATATATTTTAATGTATTAAAAGCTGTTAATTTTATTAACAGCTTTTTTTATTAAAAAAATTATAATAATATGTTGACATATGTCGATAAACCTAGTAATATATATAAATGTGAGTGGCACAAATAATATGACCCATTAGCTCAGTCGGTAGAGCACCTGACTTTTAATCAGGGTGTCCCGCGTTCGAGTCGCGGATGGGTCACCATATAATAAATTTAATAAGGCCCATTGGTCAAGCGGTCAAGACACCGCCCTTTCACGGCGGTAACAGGGGTTCGATTCCCCTATGGGTCACCAAAATCCGGGATTATAGCTCAGCTGGGAGAGCACCTGCCTTACAAGCAGGGGGTCACAGGTTCGAGCCCTGTTAATCCCACCATTTGCGGCCTGGTAGTTCAGTTGGTTAGAATGCCAGCCTGTCACGCTGGAGGTCGAGGGTTCGAGTCCCTTCCAGGTCGCCAAAATAACTTTCCCAAAAGTGTGCATGCTAGTGTGGCTCAACGGTAGAGCAGCTGACTTGTAATCAGCAGGTTGTAGGTTCGATTCCTATCACTAGCTCCAATAAAAAATAACCTTAGGTATATACCTAAGGTTATTTTTTATTGTTTAATTTTGCTTTCCCATCTTAAATCATTTCCTACAAACTTAATCACTCTAAAGCTATCTAAGATTCTAGACAAGGTTCTTTGAGTATAAACTTTACCTATTTCCATAGGTGATAAATTTGTAGATATTATTGTCTTTTTTCCTTCAACCAATCTTGAATTTACTATATTAAATAATTCACTATTAGTAAATGAATTAGTAACTTCTGTCCCTAAATCATCTATTATGAGTAGATCACACTCAAATAAGTTTTTATAATTTTCTTCATTAATTATGTTATTGCCTTTTTTAAACTTGTAACTTTCTAATATATCCAGTATTTTAAATGATGTCTGATATATTACAACAAAACCTTTATCTAGAAGTTCCTTAGCTATACAGTTACACATAAATGTTTTTCCTAATCCTGTTGTTCCATAAAAAAGTAAATTTTCTTCATTATCATTTTCA
The DNA here is from genome assembly GCF_058146105.1 of Sporacetigenium sp. TC11. Taxonomy (NCBI): domain Bacteria; kingdom Bacillati; phylum Bacillota; class Clostridia; order Peptostreptococcales; family Tepidibacteraceae; genus Sporacetigenium; species Sporacetigenium sp. TC11. The sequence goes on from NZ_JBYVNY010000013.1 coordinate 36,600, forward strand.
AACTGTAAAACGAAATTTTCACATATAGATAAAATAGTTAAAATATTTTCTCTAGGGGATATAGTACTATTTTCTGATTTTGCATTAGAAAATATAGATATATCAAAGTTTGAGAAGTTTTCTTTATTTAATAACCTATCTAAATTAGACATTTTATAAGCTTCATTTATTATTTCTTGCTTAAGGCAATTGCACTTTTCCCCATTAGATAAAAATCCTTTATCTTTACATGAATCACAGTAATACTTTAATTCTAAGTATTCAAGAGGTATTCCATATTGAGATAATATTTCTTCTTTTTGTTTTTTTAGACTATCCATATTATTCTTAGACTCAAGTACAAGATGTTCTCGTTTTTTAGGATCTAATAAAACGGCTCTTGTTAATTTCAGGCCTGTTTTAGATATTTCTTCATCAATTTTTTTTATTTCTGGTATTTTATCATAAACTTCTTGTTTTCTTCGTTGAAGTGCATAATCGTTATTATCTCTTCTTCTTTCATATTTTAAGAGTATTTGCCTCAACTTACTATCGTTCATTTAATCACCTACTTAAATTTTTCTCTTTGGCTAGCTTCTATTAATTTTTCAAGCTCTTCAGGACTATACTTTGTAAAAGTTTCTTCAAAGTTATGGAATTTAGTTTTTGTATAGGTATTTTGTTGCTTATATTGTTTTGGTTGACTATACTGTTTCGATTGGTTATTTTGAATATTGTCCTTCGATTCTACATCTTTTACTTTTTTAAATCCTTTTTCATTCCAGCTTTTTAGTACTCCGTTTATATACGCTATAGAAGGATTTGAGGTGTTCTTAGACTTTGAACAGGCTTCTAATATAAGTTCTATATCAAAGTTCATTTTATCAATCCAACTATCTATAATTTCCTTTTCTGACTTAGAAGGCTCTCTAGAAAAACCAAGTTCATTAAATATAGTTTTATATATAATATATCTTTCGTTTTTCGTTGATAAAGAGTTTTGTAAATCTTCGGGAGTATATATCTTGGCATCATACCAATTACGTATTATACCTTCTATATAATTAACTGTTTTTACTCCTCTTTTTTCCTTTGCAAACTCATATGCCATTTTTATCATATCTGGATTCATATTATATTTATCCATCATATCTAATATTTGAATTTTTTCATTTGGAACCAAAGGTCTATTTATTGTCTCATTTATAGAATTAAACATTTTTTGGACTTTTGGATTTTCATTTATAGATACTAAATCGTCTGTATTTCCTTTTTTAGGTTGGTTAGGGTTTAGTATATTTTCTATATATAATTTCTTTAAATCTAGAAATTCAACAGAGTAATCATATTCACTTTTTTCATAATTTTTCTGTTTCCTTATAATACCTTTGGATTCCCAAAAATCCCAAGCGGATAACACATCTGATAGAGGTACATTTAAATTTCTAGCGATAGAATTATTATTAAAATTAGGGTTATAAGATGAGTCACAAGCATATCTATATCCTAAGAGATAAACTTTGACGTATAACCCATTTGCCATAGGCATAAATATATCTATGAATATATTGTCAACATGAGTTTCGCCTAAATCTATCTCATTGACTTCTTTAATGAACATACAAATCACCTCAGCATAAATTATAACATAAAATACAGTACAAAATTAGGTTATAAAAAATTAAAAAAATTATTCATTATTATATTAAGGAGGGAAAGTATTTTGATCATTGTAATAACAAAAAGGGCAAGGAGAATATTTAGTTTATTAGTATGTATAACTATATTAATATGTGGATTAGTTATATTTAATAAAAGCGAGAAAGAGATATCTGTTTTTAATAACTTAAAAGAAGAAACAATTAATAATTACAGAATTAATGCAATATTTGATGAAGAAAGTAAGCGAATTATGTCTAGTCAAGTAGTTACATATGTAAATAATACAGGAGAAGATCTAAATAATATATATTTTCATATATACCCTAATGCCTTTTCTAAACCAGAATATGCACCTTTTGAAAAAGGTGAATTAAAACAGGCATATCCAAAGGGATTTAATGAAGGATACATAGATATAAAGAGAGTAGCTAATAAAAATGATATATTAGATTATAAAATAATGGGATCTAAAGAAGATATATTAGAAGTTAAGTTAGACAAGAATCTAAAAGCAAAAGACAAAATAGAAATAGAATTAAAGTATACAGTAAAATTACCAAACTCAGTAGGTAGATTTGGGTATGGAGATGATACGATAAATGTTACTAACTGGTTTCCTATAGCCTGTGTTTATGATGAGAGGGGTTGGAATACAAGTAGCTATGAACCTATAGGAGATCCGTTTTATAGTGATGTAAGTGATTATCAGGTGGACATACTAACTCCTAAAAAGTATGTTTTGGCCACCACTGGAAATATAGAAGATAAAAAGGTTAGTGAAGAAAGAACATTATATAAAATTAAAGCAAATAATGTTAGAGACTTTGCATTTATACTAAGCGATAAGTTCAAGGTAAAGTCAGACTATGTAGGTAAGACGAAGGTGTTTAGTTATTATTTAAATGAGGGTATGGGAGATATATCTTTAGATATGGCAAAAGAATCGATAAAAGTATTTAATAAATTATTTGGCCAATATCCATATGGAACTTATTCTGTTATAGCGAGTGATTTCTTTATAGGTGGAATGGAATATCCAACATTAGTTATGGTAGACAAAACATTATACAATGATAAGAGTAAGTTTATTTTAGAGTATATAATAGCACATGAAACAGCTCATCAATGGTGGTATTCAACTGTAGGTAATGATGAAATAAGTGAGCCGTGGATAGATGAGGCTTTAACTGAGTATTCTACTGTATTATACTTTGAACAGAAATATGGCAAAAACGCAAAACAGGAACTAATGAATCAAATGATTTACCAGTCAAAAAACCATTCAGTAGAAGATATATTTAAACCTACTACAGAGTACAAAGATTCTATAGATTATAGCTTAGGGGTATATACTAAAGGAGCAGTAGTATTTGATAATATAAGAAAAGATATTGGAGATGATCTGTTTTTTGAAACTCTTCAGCAATACTACAAAATGTATTCTTTTAAAAACGTAAGTGGAGATGAATTTGTTAAAATTTGGAGCAAGAGAGGAATAGATATAAATAAAATGATAAGTCAATATAAATAAATTTCCATTAATAAGTCTTTGAATTTTTATTCAAGGGCTTGTTTTTTTGGTATAATATATCCTATGGCATGACGGAAAGGAGAACATTATGTTTAAATATTGTTCAGTAGGAAGTGGAAGCAGTGGTAACTGTCATTATGTAGGAGATAAAAACACTAATTTATTAATAGATGCGGGATTAAGTGGAAAAAGAATAGAAACAAATTTATCTAAGGCTGATATAGATATAAAAACTGTAAAGGGAATACTTATAACCCATGAACATTCAGATCATATAAAAGGCGCTGGAATATTGTCTAGAAAACACGATATACCTATATATACTAATAGAAATACGTGGGAATCAATGAAAGATAAAATAGGAAATGTAAAAGAGCATAATATAAAAATATTTGAAACTAATAAACCATTTGAAATAGAGGACATTCTTATAAAACCCTTCTCGATAGATCATGATGCAGCAGAACCTGTAGCATATAGCTTTCATAATGGTAAAGAGAAAATATCAATAGCAACTGACCTAGGCTGTATAAATGATAATATAAGGGAAAATATATTTGATTCTAAATTAGTAATTTTAGAATCAAATTATGATGAAAATATGTTAATGATGGGATCTTATCCTTACTATCTCAAAAGAAGGGTATTATCGAATAAAGGTCATCTATCTAATGAAGATGCTGCAAATTTCTGTATTGAATTAATAAATAAGGGAGCACAGACAATATTACTTGCTCATTTAAGCAAAGAAAATAACTTCCCTGAACTAGCATATGAAACATCTAAAGGGATACTGAGTGAAAATAATATAAAGGTTGATAAAGATGTAAGACTTAAGGTCTTATTAAGAGAAGAACTATCGGGATTATATGCTGTGTAGAGGAGTATCTATATGAATATAAAAATAATAAGTGTAGGAAAAATAAAGGAAAAATATATTAAATTAGGTATAGATGAGTTTAGTAAGAGATTATCTAAATACTGTAAATTAGATATAGTAGAGGTAGATGATGAAAAGGCACCAGAAAACTTAAGTGAAAAAGAAATGGATATAATAAAGTATAAAGAAGGTCAAAAAATATTAAGTAATATAAAGAATAACAGCTATGTAATAGCTTTAGCTATAGATGGAAAAAACTTATCGTCTGAAGAATTAGCTCATAAAATGAGTAACTTAAGTATAAGTGGAAATAGTAATATAGCCTTTGTAATAGGTGGATCCTTGGGTTTATCTAAAGATGTTTTAGATAGATCTGATTTTAAGTTGTCGTTTTCAAAAATGACATTTCCTCATCAACTTATGAGACTTATTTTGTTAGAACAAGTGTATAGAGGATTTAGAATAATTAAAAATGAACCATATCATAAATAATTTTTATGTAAACATATTGTATTTAAAAGGGACTAACTTTAATAAAGTTAGTCCCTTTTTGCATATAGAAATCATATTATTTGTTTAATAATCTCTTAATGTCGAATTTTTAAAAATGAAAGATTATTAAAATAAGATTCATTTATTTATATTTTTAAAAAAATTGAAAAAACATATTGCACATTTAGAAAAACTGAAATATAATGTGTTTAAGGGAAAAACAAGCAAATTAATTTGAAACAAAATGAGCTGAAAAATGAATTGAAATTTAGACAAACATTCAAAAATAAATAATGAATTGAATATTTAAAGACCAAATATGTATATTTTATGACTTACATAATATCTAATAAAACTAAGGGGGTAAAGATAAGTATGTGTATAATAAATAAGTTAAATTCTAAGAAAATAAAAATAGTAGATACAACGTTAAGAGATGGGGAACAAACTGCAGGTGTTGTATTTGCAAATCATGAAAAGGTTATGATAGCGCAAATGTTAAGTGACCTTGGAATAAATCAATTAGAAGTTGGAATACCAGCTATGGGTGGAGATGAAAAGGATACAATTAAAGCTATATGTAAAAGAAACTTAAAGCCTAGTATTATGGCATGGAATAGGGCAGTAATAAAAGATATAGAACAATCTATTGATTGTGGTGTAGATGCTGTAGCTATATCAGTATCAGTATCTGATATTCATATAAAGAATAAATTAAAAACATCTAGAGAATGGGTAATAGAAAACATGGTAAAGTCTGTTGAGTATGCAAAGAAAAATGGATTATATGTATCTGTAAATGGAGAAGATGCATCTAGAGCAGATTTAGATTTTTTAACACAATTTATAGAAGCTGGGAAAAGTGCAGGAGCAGATAGATTTAGATACTGTGACACTGTAGGTGTAATGGAGCCATTTACAATTAGAAAAAATATAGAAACATTATATGAAAGAACTAAATTTGATATAGAGATGCATACTCACAATGATTTTGGAATGGCAACTGCAAATGCTTTAGCTGGGGTAGCAGGAGGAGCAAGCCATATAGGTGTTACAGTAAATGGATTAGGTGAAAGAGCTGGAAATGCAGCTTTAGAAGAAGTATTAATGTCCCTTAAACATGTCTATGGATATGGAATAAATATAGATACTAGAAAATTTAAAGAGTTATCTGAATATGTTTCACGAGCATCGGGAAGAGAACTTCCTGCATGGAAGGCAATAGTTGGAAGCAATATGTTTAGACATGAGTCAGGTATACATGCAGATGGAGCTTTGAAGAACCCTACAAACTACGAAGCATTTGATCCAAGTGAAGTAGGGCTTGAGAGACAAATTGTAATAGGTAAACATTCAGGAAAAGCTGCTATAGTAAATAAATTTCAAGAATACGATATTGAGATTTCAGATGTTATAGCAAATGAATTATTAGAAAAGGTTAGATCTTTTTCTATAGGAATTAAGAGAAGTCTATTTGATAAAGAAATAGTTCAGATATATTATGACTTACTAAATAATAAAAATTTGAATAGGGGGTAAGAACATTGGGAGAAAATTTGGTTTATAAAATTTTAAGAAAACATTTAGTAGAAGGAAATCTTACCCCTGGTAATTCAATAGGGATAAAAATAGATCAAACGCTAACACAAGACTCAACAGGAACTATGGCATATCTTCAACTAGAAGCTATGGATATAGAAAAGGTAAAAACAAAGAGGAGTGTAGCATTTGTAGATCATAATATGTTACAACAAGGATTTGAAAATGCAGATGATCACAAATACATACAGACAGTTGCAGACAAACATGGAGTATATTTCTCAAAACCAGGAAATGGGATTTGTCATCAAGTATTCTTAGAGAGGTTTTCAACTCCTGGCGATACACTTCTAGGATCTGATAGTCATACTCCAACTGCTGGTGGGGTGGGAATGATAGCCATTGGAGCAGGAGGCGTTGATGTTGCTTTGGCAATGGCTGGAGGAACATATTATATAAATGCACCAAAGGTTTGCAAAGTAAATTTAATAGGCAAACTAAATAATATGGTATCTTCTAAGGATATTATATTAGATGTACTTAGAAAGGTAACTGTTAAAGGTGGAGTAGGTAAGATTTTTGAATACTGTGGAGATGGATTAAAAAAATTATCAGTGCCACAAAGAGCGACAATAACGAATATGGGAGCAGAGCTAGGGGCTACAACTTCAATATTTCCAAGTGATGAAAAAACATTAGAATTCTTTAAGTCTCAAGATAGAGAAGATGAATGGACAGAATTAAAGGCAGATGATGATGCAACATACGATGAAGAAATTACTATAGATTTATCTAAGCTAAAACCATTAGCAGCTATACCTCATAGTCCTGATAATGTAGATGAGATTGAAAATATTGGAGAAATTAAAATAGATCAAGTTGCAATAGGAAGTTGTACGAATTCTTCTTATGAAGATTTAATGAAGGTAGCTCAGATATTAAAAGGAAAAAAGGTACACAAAGATGTTAGTTTAGTTATAGCACCAGGATCTAGACAAGTTATGGAGATGTTGGCTAGAAATGGAGCCTTGGCGGATATAATAAGTTCAGGAGCTAGAATTTTAGAAAACTCATGCGGTCCATGTATAGGAATGGGTCAATCTCCTGGAACAGATGCAGTTTCCCTAAGAACATTTAATAGAAATTTCTATGGAAGAAGTGGAACATTATCAGCAAATGTATACTTAGTAAGTCCAGAAGTAGCAGCAGTAAGTGCTATACATGGAAAATTAACAGATCCAACAAAATTTGATGTTAAGTTTGAAAACTTAAATATAGATAGGTTTTTAATAGATGATAGTATGATTGTAAAACCATCAACTAATGGAGAAGATGTAGAAGTTGTTAGAGGCCCTAATATAAAACCATTCCCTGTTAATACAAAATTAGGAGAAAGATTAGAAGGGAAAATTATATTAAAAGTAGAGGATAATATTACAACAGACCATATAATGCCATCTGATTCAAAATTACTTCCATTTAGAAGTAATATACCTCATCTTTCAAATTATTGCTTTAACACTATAGATACAGAATTTCCTAAAAGAGCAAAGGATAATGATGGAGGATTTATAGTTGGAGGAGAAAATTATGGTCAAGGTTCAAGTAGAGAACATGCAGCTTTAGCACCTCTTTACCTTGGAGTTAAGGGGGTAATAGTAAAGAGCTTTGCAAGAATTCATAAAGCAAATCTAATAAATAGTGGAATAATTCCTATGGAATTTTCTGATGATAAAGATTATGAAGGATTAGATCTTTTAGATAAATTGGAAATAGTAGATATATTAGATAAGCTAGATTCTAATGAATTAGAAATAAAAAATACGACTAAAAGAAATTCATTTAAGGTTAAATTAGACTTATCATCAAAGGAAGTAGAGATACTAAAATCTGGAGGAAAGTTAAACTATACAAAGATGAAAACAGAGTAACTAAAGGATTGGAGGATTGTAGTATGTACACAGTGACGCTCATACCAGGGGATGGAATAGGACCAGAGGTATCAAAGGCTATGACAAAGGTAGTGGAAGCTACTGGAGTTAATATAGAATGGGAAGTAGTAAATGCAGGAGAAGGTGTGATGAATGAATATGGTACTCCCCTTCCAAAACATGTAATAGACACTATAAAAAAGAATAAGATTGCAATAAAAGGCCCAGTAACTACTCCTGTTGGCAAGGGTTTTAGAAGTGTAAATGTAACTCTTAGACAAGAACTAGATTTATATGTAAATTTAAGACCTGTAAAAAGTTTTAAAGGTATAAAGAGCAGATATGAAAATGTAGATTTGGTAATAGTTAGAGAAAATACAGAAGACTTATATGCGGGAATAGAGCACAGGCTCGGAAACTATGGAGCTGAAAGCATAAAAATAATAACAAGAGGAGCAAGTGAAAGAATAGTAGACTTTGCTTGTAACTATGTAAAAGATAACAATAGAGACAGACTAACGGCAGTTCATAAAGCAAATATAATGAAGTTATCAGATGGGTTATTTTTAGATGTATTTAGAGATGTAGCATCAAAATACGATATAGAATCGGATGATTTAATAGTAGATGCGGCTGCTATGAACCTTGTTTTAAATCCAGAAAAATACGATGTTATGGTAATGCCAAATCTTTACGGGGATATATTATCTGATTTATGTGCAGGTCTTGTTGGAGGACTTGGTATAATACCTGGGGCTAATATTGGTAAGGAATATGCTATATTTGAGGCAGTACATGGAAGTGCGCCTCAGATAGCAGGTCAAAATAAGGCTAATCCTACTGCCCTTATTCAGTCTGCAGTTATGATGCTTAGATATTTAGGCGAGTATGATAATGCAAAAAAGATTGAAGATGCTTTGTCAGAGGTATTTTTAAGAGGAGAAAAATTAACAATAGATCTTGGAGGTAGTTCTAGTACTGATGAGTTTGCTAATGAAATTTGTAAGTATATTTAAAACATTATATAAATAAAAAATTTGCCTTAAAATAATTAAAATCATTTTAAGGCAAATTTTATTTAAAGTAACTTTTCTATATGCTCCATAAGGTCCTTAGGCTCTGAAGTAGGCTCAAATCTATCGACTACATTTCCGTTTCTATCTACTAAAAACTTAGTAAAGTTCCATTTTACTGAGTTTCCTTCTAATAATTCTGGAAAGTTTTTTTCTAAAACATCAGATAAACCTTGACCAATTGGATGATTTAAGTCAAATCCTTTAAAAGGAACTGATTCGCTTAAATATTTAAATAGCGGATGAGCATTATCCCCTCTTACATCTGTCTTTTCAAATAATGGGAAAGTAACTCCATAGTTGATTAAACAGAAGTTTTTTACTTCGCTATTATTAGCAGGTTCTTGCTCAGCAAATTGATTGCTTGGAAAACCTAATATCTCAAGGCCTTGTGATTTATATTTTTTATATATTGCTTCAAGTCCTTCATATTGAGGAGTAAATCCACATTTACTTGCAGTATTAACTATAATCAATACTTTACCTTTGTATTGATCAAGTGATATTTCATCTCCATCTATTGTTGTTGCTTTAAAATCATAAACTGACATAACGATACCTCCATTTATTTTTTTAAAGGGCACATAAATAAAATCCCATATATTAATAATTTACCCAATATAATATTAATTAAACAACTTGATATAAAATAAACTAAAGGTAAAATAGTATAAGGGCGATAAATTATATAATAAATAAAGATAACAGGGGAGATGATAAAATGAATTATATAGTATGTTTAATAAATGGGGAAAAAATAGCTACATTTACTAGTGAATGGAAATTCAAGGAAAATGAGCAAATATTTATTCATCTAGAGGATGGTAAGAAAAATTTTGTAATAAAGCATATTACACATGATTTAACACTAAATAACGAACATGTTATTAGACTGTATGGACATGAAAAAAAAGTATATTAAAAGTTAAGATATAGTGTAACTTAATGTAATAATCAACTTATTCAGGAATATAGTTTTTTTTATATATATTTGATAATATAATAATATAACATTAATGAAGAGGTGCTATATGAAAAATATTTATGAAATATATTATGATTCACCTATAGGGGTAATAATGATAACTGGATCAAAGGATAAAATATTATCAGTAGATTTTGTTGAAGATAAAGATTGTATAAATAAAGATGTTCCTAATATACTTAAAGAAGCATACAAGCAATTAGATGAATACTTTAAAGGGATTAGAAAAGATTTTGATTTAGACTTATTTTTTGATGGAACAGAATTTCAAAATAAAGTTTGGAATGAATTATGTAATATACCTTACGGTGAGACAGCAACATATAAAGATATGGCTATAAGAATAGGAAATGAAAAAGCTTGTAGGGCAGTAGGAAATGCAAATAATAAAAACAATATAGGTATAATTATACCTTGTCATAGAGTTATAGGAAGTAACGGAAAACTAGTAGGATATGCAGGAGAATTGTGGCGAAAAGAATGGTTGTTAGAACATGAAAAAAGACATAGATAAACCTATGTCTTTTTTGTTAAAATGCCCAGTTACCGTCCTTGAATACTTGTATATTTTCTCCATCATAAGTTTCTCCTATTATATTCATATCAGAAGAACCTATCATGAAATCTACGTGAGTTAAGCTATCGTTAACTCCATTAGCTTCTTTTTCTTCTTTACTCATGTTAGTACCACCTTCTATACAACCAAGATAAGCAGAGCCTATAGCAAGATGACAAGATGCATTTTCATCGTAAAGGGTATTATAGAAAATTATATTAGTATCTGATATAGGAGATCTAAATGGAACTAAAGCTACTTCTCCTAAATAATGAGATCCTTCATCTGTATCTATTAAATTAGCTAAAGTTTCATATCCTTTTTGAGCAGTAAATTCAACTATTTTGCCATCTTTAAAGGTTAAAGTAAAGTTTTCTATAGTATTTCCACCGTATATAAGAGGTTTAGTACTTGAAACTACACCATTAACACCAAATTTTGAAGGCATAGAGAATATTTCTTCAGTAGGTATATTTGCTATAAAGTCTATATCATTAGGATCTTTAGAAGCACCTCCACTCCATATATGGCCTTTAGGTAATTCTATAGTTAAATCTGTTTTAGGTGATTTAAAATATAGTTTTTTAAATTTCTTTTCATTTAGGAAATTCATTCTTTTTTCTAAATCAATAGTATGATTTTTCCAAGATTCTATAGGATCTTCTTGATCTACTCTTGTTACTTTGAATATAGCATCCCATAGTTTTTGAGTTCTTTCTTCTTCTGAAAGTCCTGGGAAAATTTTAGCTGACCATTCTTTAGTTGGAACAGAAACTATACTCCATCTACACTTATCAGCTAATACATATTCTCTCCATTTTTTTCTTGCAATACCAGAAGCCTTCTGAGCATTAGCCACTCTTGTAGGGTCTACATCTTTTAATAAATCTGGATTTTGAGCGTATATACTTAAAAATGCTGCACCTTCCTTTGCCATATCTTCATATCCTTTAGCTAACCACATAGGATATTCATTAAAGGCTTCATCAGGGGCATTTAAATACTTTATCAAAGTACATTCTTCGTCTGCCCAGTCTATATGTACATTTTTTGCTCCACATTCATAGGCTTTTTTTACTATTTTTCTAACAAATTCTGCAGTCTCTATAGGTGCATTTATAACAAGAGTTTGACCAGATTGAACATTTACACCAATTTTAACTGCAAGCTCAGCATACTTTTCTAAATTTTTCTCAAAATTCATATAGCTACCTCCTTAAATTATTATTAAAAACAATATAACATTAATTAAATTTAATGTCATAGATTATATACATTTATTGGAAATAATTTATAAGTTTTAGTATTGTTATATAAAATAAAAAGGTAGCTAAAAAGCTACCTTAATTATTTTATATAACAAATTACTTACCAGATCCTATACCTTGTTCTTTAAGCTTTTTAAGCATATCTTCAGTCATTTTATCTAAGTCGTAATCATATTTGAATCCCCATTCATTTATAGCGGCAGATGGGTCTATTGAGTTAGGCCAAGAATTAGCTATAGCTTGTCTTACAGGGTCGACATCATATCTCATTTCGAACTCAGGTATAAATTTCTTTATTGATGCTGCTATTTCATCAGGTTCAAAACTCATAGCAGTTATATTAAATGCATTTCTGTGTATTAGTTTTTTAGGATCGGCTTCCATTAAATCTACTATAGCTTGTAGTGCATCAGGCATATACATCATATCCATTTTAGTTCCAGCAGCTATGAAAGAATCATAACTTTTCTTTTTAAGTGCTTCATAGTATATATCTACTGCATAGTCAGTTGTACCACCACCAGGAGGAGTTACATAAGATATAAGACCTGGGAATCTAACTCCTCTTGTATCTAGACCAAACTTATTGAAGTAATAGTCACATAATAATTCTCCAGCAACTTTAGTTACACCATACATAGTATTAGGTCTTTGTATAGTATCTTGCGGAGTTAGATCCTTTGGAGAATTAGGACCAAATGCAGCTATAGAACTTGGTGTAAAGAATTGAGCATTAATTTCCTTAGAAACCTCTAATGCATTTACAAGTCCGCCCATATTTAACTGCCAAGCAAATAAGGGATTTCTTTCCCCTACAGCTGATAATAATGATGCTAGATGAATAATAGAATCTACATTATACTTTTTAGCTATACTTCCCATTTTATCCATATCAGTAACATCTAGTATTTCAAATGGACCGCTATTTGCAACTTCATTATTTTCTATTTTTCTTATATCTGTAGCTATAACATTATCATTACCATATTCTTTTCTTAATTTCATTGTCAATTCAGAACCGATTTGACCAAGAGATCCAGTTACAAGTATTTTTTTCATGATAATATCCTCCTAAGTTAAATTTAATTTTATTTTATAATGTCTAATTCTTTGCCAACTCTTTCATAGATAACTAATGCCTTATCTAACATTTCTTTAGTATGAGCTGCTGTTGGCATATTTCTGATTCTACCAGTTCCCTGAGGAACAGTAGGGAATACTATTGCTTTAGCATAAACACCTTCTTCATATAATTTCTTACTAAATAGTTGTGTTTTAGCTTCATCACCTATTATGCAAGGAGTTATAGGTGTCTCGCTATTTCCTATATTAAATCCTAATTTCTTAAGACCTGCTTTTAGGTAGTTTCCATTTTCCCAAACTTTTTTAACTAATTCATCACTTTCCATTAGAATATTTATAGCTTCTGTTGCAGCAGCAGCAGCTCCTGGAGTTAATGAAGTAGAGAATAAGAATGGTCTACCTCTAACTTTTAACCAATCAATAAGCTTTTGAGAACCTGCTACATATCCACCTACAGCTCCTATAGCTTTAGATAAAGTTCCTATTTGAAAATCTATTTTATCCGATAATCCAAAATGTTTAGCTGTCCCAGCACCTTTTCCTGTTACGCCTGATCCATGAGCATCATCTACATATGTAATTAGATTAAACTCTTCAGCTATTTCAACAATTTCAGGAAGTTTAGCTATATCTCCGTCCATTGAAAATACACCATCTGTTATTATCATTATTTTTTTGTACTGACCACTTTCTACTGCTTCTTTAGCTTTAGCTCTTAAGTCATTCATATCTGAATGTTTATATCTTATTACCTTTGCTCTAGATAATCTAGAACCGTCTATTATAGATGCGTGATTTAATTCATCAGATAATATAGCATCATTTTTATCCATAACAGCTTGAATAGCCCCCATATTACAGTTAAATCCTGATTGGAAAGCAATAGCTGCTTCAGTACCTTTAAATTGAGCTATTTTCTTTTCTAAAACATCATGTATGTCTAATGTTCCATTTATTGTTCTAACAGCACCAGCACCAGCACCATATTTTTGAGTAGCTTCTATAGTAGCTTTTTTTAATCTATCATCACTAGCTAACCCAAGATAATTGTTTGAAGATAGATTTATAAGTTCTTTATCGTTTATATGTATTGTAGGGCCATTAGGTCCTTGTAAAGGTTCTATTGTATTGTAAAGGCCCTTATCTTTTAAGTCATTCAGATTTGCATCTAAAAATAACTCTAAAGCGTTATGCTTTGAATTTGAATTATTAGCCATTTTTATCACTCCTTTTAGATTTAATTATCTATTATATAATTACCCACATTAAAAAATAATAAACGTTTTTAAAATTTTTATTTCTTTTAATATCGACAAAAAATAAGATAGCTAGAACGCTATCCTATGTTAATTTATTAAGCAAGACTAACTTCTGAACTTATACCTTTTTCTCTTAGCTTTTGTAACATGTCATCAGTCATTTTAGCTAAATCATAATTTACCTTGAATCCCCATTCAACCATAGCGCAAGTTGGATCTATCGAATTAGGCCAAGAATCTGCTATTGATTGTCTAATAGGATCTACATTATAAGCTATTTCGAAGTCTGGTATATGTTTTTTTATCTCATCTGATATTTCTTCAGGTGTAAAGTTCATAGCAGTTATATTGAATGCATTTCTATGTACTAGTTTTTCATGGTCAGATTCCATTAAATCTACTATAGCTTGCAGAGCATCAGGCATATACATCATATCCATTTTTGTATCTTTAGCTATAAAACAATCGTAACTTTTATTTTTTAGGGCTTCATAGTATATATCTACTGCATAATCAGTTGTACCCCCTCCAGGAGGTGTCATATAAGATATAAGGCCTGGAAATCTGACTCCTCTTGTGTCTACTCCAAATTTATTAAAATAGTAATCGCACAATAGCTCTCCAGCGACTTTAGTTACTCCATACATAGTGCTAGGTCTTTGTATAGAATCTTGTGGAGTGTAATCTTTTGGAGAATTATGGCCAAATGCAGCTATAGAGCTTGGAGTAAAAAATTGACAGTTAAGTTCTTTAGACACTTCAAGGGCATTAATAAGTCCGCCCATATTCAAGTCCCAAGTATGAAGAGGTTTTTGTTCACCTACAGCTGATAACAAGGATGCCAGATGTATAATAGTATCTACATTATATTTATTAGCTATATTTCCCATTGATTTAATATCTACAACATCTAATATTTCAAAAGGACCGCTATTTACAACATCATTATCTTCACGCATTCTTATGCTTGTAGCTATAACATTATCTTTACCATATTCATTTCTCAATTTTATTGTTAACTCAGATCCAATTTGACCAAGTGCACCAGTTATAAGTATTTTTTTCATATTACTAATCCCCCCACTAAAATAAAAATAAGGCCTTTAGATATATTGTAAGTTTCCTAAATGATGATTGTAAACAATAATCGTAGTCAAAAATATTCTATATTTATACAAATAGATTAATAAAAATTTATAAGAATACATACTATACAGGGATGATACAAACTATGATATTAATTTTAGTTAATGAGTATTGACAATTGAGTACAGAAATATTAATATTAAAGCTAATTTGAAAAATTCTAGACACAAAGGGGGTTAAGATAAGATGATTATAGACCAAAATACAACTCCATTATTCGATGCATTAAAATCTTATCATGAGAGAAATGTCACACCTTTTGACGTGCCAGGGCACAAACATGGAAATGGATTAAAAGAGTTTGGAAATTACGTAGGAAGCACTGTTTTAGAAATAGATGTTAACTCTATGAAATGTTTAGATAACTTAAGTAATCCTATAAGTGTTATAAAGGAAGCAGAAAACTTAATGGCTAATGCATATGGTGCTGACCATGCATTCTTTTTAGTAAACGGAACTTCATCAGGTGTTCAGGCTATGATAATGGCCATGTGTAAGCCTGGTGATAAAATAATAATACCTAGAAATGTTCATAAATCAGCTATAAATGCAATTATATTATGTGGTGCTATACCTGTTTATGTTCAACCAGAAGTAGATTACAACTTAGGAATAAGCATGGGAGTTTCAGTTGAAAAAATAGAAAAGGCTATAGCTGAAAATTCAGATGCGAAAGCTGTGTTTCTTATAAATCCTACTTATTATGGAGCAACTTCTGACTTAAAAAAGATAATAAAAAGGGCTCATAATCATGGGTTAGCTGTATTAGTAGATGAAGCACACGGAGCTCATTTTGGATTTCATAAGGAAATACCTAGGGGAGCTATGAGTCTTGGAGCAGATATGGCAGCTGTTAGTGTACACAAAACAGGTGGATCTTTAACTCAAAGTTCAGTACTTTTATTAAATGAAGGTCTTGTAGATAAAACACATGTTAGAACTACATTAAATCTAACGCAAACAACAAGTGCATCTTATCTTCTTATGTCTAGTTTGGACGTGGCTAGAAAAGCCCTTGCAACAGAGGGAGATAAAATTTTAGATAGAGTTTTAAAATTATCAAGAAAAGCTAGAGAAGAAATAAATAAAATAGATGGATTATATGCTTTTGGAAAAGAACTAATAGGAAATCCTGGTGTATATAATTTTGACGAAACGAAGTTAAGTGTTTGTGTAAAAGGTTTAGGGCTTACAGGATTTAAAGTATACGATATATTAAGAGATGAATATAATATACAATTAGAGCTAGGAGATGTATGTAACGTATTAGCAATAATAAGTGTTGGTGATACAGAAGAAAGCATAATTGCATTAGTTAAAGCTTTAGAGGATATATCTAGTAAGTATAAGACTAAACCTATAGAATTTGAAAATATAGCCTTAGAAAATCCAGAGATAGTAGTAAGTCCAAGAGATGCTTTTTATACTAGAAAAAAAGTAATAAAGCTTGATGATGCAGAGGGACAAATAAGCGGAGAATCAATCATGGCTTATCCACCGGGAATACCGATAGTAACTCCAGGGGAGAGAATAAATAAAGAAATAATAAGCTATATAAAATTCTTAAAAACTCAGCATAGTATGCTGTCAGATACAGAAGATCCAGATGTTGAAACTATAAAGGTATTAGGTATGTAAAAGTAAAGGAATAAAGTTTTATAACTTTATTCCTTTATTTTTGTAAAAACCCTTGACAAATTTTCAAAAAACATTATATTTAATATGTAGAAACTTTTAGTTTACCAAAATGAAACACATTAAATAACTATTAGTTTACTAAAATGAAACAAAATAAATTTCAAATAAAAGCCTTTGTTAAATAACATAATAGGGCTTATTATTTTGTTTAATAACTTAAAAGTGGAAAATAATACAATAATTAATTTTATAATATTTCAAATAATAAATACACTAAGACACATTATGAAAAGAATAAAATTTATATAAATGTAAAGGAGAGAATAAAAATGAAAATAGAACAATTAGGAAGACATATATTAGTTGAATTTTATAACTGTGATAAGGATATATTAAATAATCATACATTAGTAGAAAAATATATGGTAGAAGCAGCTGAAGCATCTAAAGCCACAGTTGTTGAAAGTGTATTCCACATGTTTAATCCATGGGGAGTAAGTGGGGCTGTTATAATACAAGAATCTCATTTAACAATACACACTTGGCCAGAGTATGGATATGCTTCAGTAGACTTATTTACTTGTGGAGATACAGTAAATCCATGGGATGCATTTGATTATTTAGAAAGAACATTAAAAGCTGAAAGAAGTGAAACTACAGAAGTTGCTAGAGGTATAGTTGATAAGGTTAAGAGATTTTCTGGAATACAAGAAGATGTAGTTGTATGTCATAAACCAATAGTAAATGAGTAATAATATACAAAATAATAACCAATAATATATATAGTAATTATAAAACCAATGTATAAACTAATGGACGGAGGAATTTCTCATGGAATTATGGTACACAGAAGAATGGACAGAAAATGTTAGATTTTCTTCAAAAGTTAAAGAAACTTTATTTTCTGGACAAAGTGACTTTCAAAAAGTAGATGTAATAGACACAGTAGAATTCGGAAAAATGCTTACTTTGGATGGACTTGTTATGGTTAACGAAAAGGATGAGTTTGTATATCATGATATGATTTCTCACGTAGCTATGGCAACTAATCCTCAAATAAAGAATGTATTAGTTATAGGTGGCGGAGATGGCGGCACTGTAAGAGAAATAACTAGATATTCTACAATAGAAAAGATAGATATGGTAGAAATAGATGAGATGGTTGTAAGAGTATCTCAAAAGTATTTACCAATAACAGCTGAAAAATTAGAAGATCCAAGAGTTAACTTATATTTTGAAGATGGTATAGAATTTGTTAAGGGAAAAGAAAATATGTATGATCTAATATTAGTAGACTCTACTGATCCAATAGGACCTGGCGAAGGGCTATTTACAACAGAATTTTATACAAACTGCTTTAAGGCATTGACAGAAAAAGGTATATTAGTTAACCAAAATGAAAGTCCTTACTTTGCCCACAATGCTAGAGAAATGAGAAGAGCTCATAATAAAATAAAAGATATATTCCCTATATCAAAGGTATATCAATGTCATATACCAACGTATCCATCAGGGCATTGGTTATTTGGATTTGCATCTAAGGATTTAGATCCTATAAAAGATTTAGATGCTAATAAATGGAATTCACTAGGAATAAAAACTAAGTACTATAACACAGATTTACATGTAGGATGTTTTGCATTACCAAGCTATGTTAGGGAGATGCTAGAAAATGAAGCTGAATAAAAATGTATCTACTTTTATAGGGTTTGATAATGAATATAATGAATCAAAAATAGTAGTATTTGGAGCGCCTTTTGATGGAACAACATCATTCAGACCAGGAACTAGATTTGCTCCAAACATAATGAGAAATGAATCATATGGGCTTGAAACTTATAGTCCATATCTAGATAAAGATTTAGAGGATGTAAATGTATTTGATGCAGGCGATTTAGATTTTCCATTTGGAAATCCTCAAAAGGTTTTAGATGAAATATATGATTTTTCTAAAAACATAGTAGAAGATGGAAAAAAAACTGTTATGATAGGAGGAGAACATTTAGTCTCATATTCTCCGATAAAAGCAATATATGAAAAATATCCAGATTTACACATAATACATTTTGATGCTCATACAGATTTAAGAGAAAACTATATGGGAGAAAAGCTATCTCATGCTGCAGTAATAAAAATGGCGTGGGATCTTTTAGGAGACGGAAAGATATATCAATTTGGAATAAGATCTGGAGAAAAAATAGAGTTTGAATGGGCAAAAAAACATACCAAACTTACAAAGTTTTCATGTGAAGGTTTGAAGGAAGCTGTAAAAGAACTTAAAGACAAACCTGTATATATAACTATAGATTTAGATATACTAGATCCATCTATATTCCCTGGAACAGGAACAATAGAACCAGGAGGAATAACATTTAAAGAAATGATGGATGCTATAAATGATATAAAAGATTTAAACATAGTTGGGGCGGATGTAGTAGAATTATCTCCTCACTATGATCCAAGTGGAACTTCAACTGCTGTAGCGTGTAAGGTGCTTAGAGAATTAGTACTAGCTATAGATAAATAAAAGGCGGGATTATAATCCCGTCTTTTTGTTGAAAATTTTTAAATAAAATCAATTATAACTTGGTTAAGGGGGCTAAGTATGGACATATATGATGCAATTTATTATAGGAAATCTATAAAAAAGTACTCTAATAAAAGAATAAATAATGATTTAATGCAAGTAATAAAAGATATAAAAGAGAATTTAGATGGTTTAGATAAAGATATAGATATAGAAGTACATATAGTAGAGAGAGAAGATAAAGTTAAAAAGAATAAAACATTTAGGTTAAATTCTCCCTATTATATGATTGTAACATCAGAAGAAAAAGATGGATATTTACAAAATACAGGATATACACTACAAAAGGTATTATTAGAGTTAGTAACATTGGGATTAGGAACATGTTGGATAGATTCATCTTTTAATAAAAAAATTATAGAAGAAAGTATAGATATAAGAGATGGTCATATACCTGTCATAATGATAGCTTTTGGCTATGCAGATAAAAATGAAAAATTATTTAGAAAAGATATAGATGAGTTTAAAAGAAGAAGCAAAAAAGATATATGTAAAAAAATAGAGGACAAGTGGAAAGATATATTAGAAGCTGCTAGATTAGCTCCATCTTTTAAGAATTCACAACCATGGACTTTTTATCAAGGAAATGGATGTATAAACTTATACAGAAAAATAGGAATGCATAAAAATAAATCAGAACACATGAATAAAATAGATATGGGAATAGTATTAAGACATATTTATATAGCATGTGATCACTACGAAAAGGATATATATACAAAAAAACTTGGATTAAAAGATAAATTAGGTAAATCTTATGAAACAAGCATAATACTAAAAGATTGATTTAATAAATGTTTCACGTATACCCCAAAAAATATAAATTAATTTAAACCATTAATGATCAAGATGAATATAAGGCTTTAGAACGAGACGATGGAAAAGATGCTTTGAAAATATTCAATGAAGAAAATGTAAATCTTGTAATTTTAGTCAACTAAGGATCACTTAAGGTTAGCTAAAGAATTTGGGGCAGAAGTAATTACATCTTTAGACACGCTAAAGATTATTGTGGAAGTTATGAAAAAAAATGAATAGCGAAAGTTTAAAAGTATTAATATGGCACAGTAAAAAAATCAGGGACTTGATAATCGCTGATTTTTTTTATTATTATATAATATGTAAAATTTTGTAAAGAAGGAGATAAAATGATAAAGAGTTTAAGAGGTAAGATAACAGTTCTTTATATTTTTTTAATACTTGCAATAGCTGCTATTGGAGTATCATCTATAGTAAATTTATATTCTTTGAGTAAATCTATAGATGGCCTGATGGTAGATAACTATAAAAGTATAAATGCTTCTACAAATATGTTGAGATATCTAAATGCTCAACATATGGCTACAAGTGAATATCTTTATATTGATGCCAAAGATGGAATCGATAGGTTTTATGAAAACAATATTTTATTTTTAGAATCATTTAATATAGCAAATAACAATATAACAGAAGACAAAGAAGGACCTGAGTTACAAAAATTAAGTAATAACTATGCTTTATATATAAAAACTTTTTCTAGGTTACAAGAAATAAAAAATAATAGTACCATAGAACAATCTAATAATTATTATAAAAATGAATTAATTCCAATATATGAGAATATAAAAACCAATTTATATAAAATAAATGAAATAAATGAGTCAGCGATGTTTAAGAGCAAGGAGTCTGTAACAAAGAAAGCTATAGATTCGATGAATAGGATATCTATAATATCTATTTTAGGAGTAGTAGGAGCGCTTTTAATATCAAGTATAGTTATAAAAAAAGCATTAAATCCTATATATGCATTAATAGAGACGGTTAAAGATATAAAACAAGGGAACTTAGATAAACAAGCTCCAATATTATCTAAAGATGAAGTAGGAGAACTAGCTAAGGAATTTAATAATATGACAAGACGGTTATATGAGTTTGAACAAAGCACATTAGGAAAACTATTAGAAGAGAATAATAAATCATTCGCTATAGTAAAAAGTATATTAGATCCTCTAATAGTATTAGATTCAGATTATAAAATTCAATTAATTAATGATGCATGTGAGAAATACTTAAATATAAAAGCAGAAGATTCTATAGGAAATCATTTGCTTCAGGCTATAAAAAATAATGATATATACGAATATGTATGGAATCTAGCAAATGGTAAAAATATAAATAAAAAGACAATCAGTTTATATATAAATGATAAAACATATTACTTTAATATAATAGCTACAATAATTAAAGATACACAAGGTAAAGTAAGTAATATAGTCATACTACTTAGAAATATAACTAGTCTAATAGAAATAGAAATAGTAAAAACAGACTTTATATACTCTATATCCCATGAACTTAAGACACCGCTAACATCTATAGTTATGGGAGCTGATCTAATTTCTAATGAAAATATTGGTCATTTAAATGATAAACAGAAAAGAATAATAAACACAATAAAAGAAGATGGAGAAAAGCTATCTCATTTAGTTAGTAACTTATTAAAAGTTTCTCATATAGAATCTGAGGATAATATATTAAATATAGAGAAGTGTAATATAATAGATATATTAAATGAATCATTAAGTAATCTTAGTCAATCAATAAGTTATAAAAAGATAAACATCAATTCCTATATAGAAAAAAATATGCCTAATATATATATTGATAAGGAAAAGGCTACGTGGGTTTTAAATAACTTAATATCTAATGCTATAAAGTATAGTGAATATGAGGGAGAAATAATTATAAGAATTTATAATAAGAAAGGTAGAATATATATAGAGATAGAGGATAGAGGCAAGGGTATACCTAAAGAGTATATAAATAAGATATTTGATAAATTTGTTCAAATTAAAAATGATGATGGAATAGAAGGTAGTGGATTAGGATTATATATATGTAAAAATATTATAGAATCACATAATGGGAGCATATGGTGTGAAAGTGAATTAGGAAAAGGAAGTAAGTTCATTTTTTATGTACCTATTAGAATATAGGGAGGTTAAATTTTGAAAAAGGTACTAGTGGTAGATGATACTAAAAATATAAGAGAATTACTTACTACATGTTTAGAATTACATGGATTTAATGTAGTTGTTGGGAAAAATGGAGCTGAAGCACTTGAATTATTTGAAAATGAAGTTTTTGATTTAGCTTTTTTAGATATAAAAATGCCGGAAATAAGTGGAACCGAAGTTTTTAGAACAATAAGAACTAAGGGGATAAAAATTCCAGTAATAATAATGACCGCATATGCAACTGTAAAAAATGCTATAGAATGTACTAAGTTGGGAGCTGTCTATTATGTACAAAAGCCATTTACAGCAGATAAAATAAATAAAATATTAGAGGAAATAAATATAGAAGAAAAAGATTTAGATGAAGAAATTGAGGCGCTAAAGAAACAGTTAAGTATTAACCCGCTGGATAAACAAGTGTACTTAAGATTATCAGATTTATACTACAAAAAAGCAAATGAAAAAGAAGGTAATATATTTAAGAAAATATATGAGGTTTTAGAAGAATAAAGGCGATTATAATCGTCTTTATTTTTTTATTTCATATCTATATGATTTAGATTAGTTCTTTGAGAAAAGATAAGAAAAACTTAGATATGGATATAAAATAAAGAAATATAGACTAGATAAGAAGTATAAGGCTTCAGATACATTAATTTTAGGAAATTGCAAAAAATATACTGAGGGAATACAATATATCAGAGGTGATAAACATGTATATAGTTATAGCAGGGTGTGGAAGAACAGGAAGTCTCATAGCAAAGGAATTTTCAGATGAAGGTCATAATGTTGTTATAATAGATAGAAGTAAAGAAAGATTAGATTCCCTAGGGACAGGATTAAATGCAACTAGAATGCTAGGTATCGAATTTGATAATGACATATTAATTGAAGCAGGCATAAAAAAGGCAGATATATTCTTAGCTTTAACACAAAATGACAGTATAAATATAACTGCATGTCAAATAGCAAAGAATATATTTAATGTGCCTAAGGTTATGGCAAAAGTGTCAGATACAAATAAAGAGCATATATATAAATCTTTAGATATAGATTATATAAATCCTATTAAGCTAGGTGTAGAAGACCTAAAATCTAGAATATAAGAAGGTGCTGATATGAAAATTATTATAATAGGTGGAGGTAAGGTAGGATACTATCTTATAAAGACATTAAAACAAAGAAAACACGAGATAACATTAATAGAAAAAGATAAAGATATATGTAATAAGATATCTGAACAATTAGATATAGATGTTATATGTGGTGATGGAACTGATATAAATGTACTAAAAGATGCTGATATAGATATAGCAGATGTAGTTGCTGCAGTTACTGGAAAAGATGAAGAAAACTTAGTTGTATGTGAAATGGCTAAGATTAACTTTAATATACAAAAAACTATAGCTAGAGTTAATAATCCTAAAAATGAAAATGTATTCAAAAGCTTAGGAGTCGACAATACTGTATGCAGCACACAAGTAATATCAAACTTAATAGAATGGGAATTTGAAAATGACAAAATAAAAATAGTTCAAACTTTTGATAGAGGTGAAATGATATTAGTAGAAATAATTATAGATAGAAAAAGCGATTGGTGCAACAAATATATAAAAGATATAAGTATGCCAGAAAAATGTGTAATAGTTTCCATATTTAGAGACGAACAAGTTGTATATCCTAAAGGGCATACATTAATACAAGATAAGGATAAGGTATTAGTAGTTACGGATAGTAGTGCCATGGGGAATTTAGAAGATGATATATTTAAGTTATTAGCTGACGAATTCTCTAAATAATTTTTTGGAGGGAGAAGTATGTTACACAAAAAAGATATAGTAAATGGAGTATTAAGTGAAATAGTATATATGAGTTTATTAATAACATTTCTATTAATAGGATCTAGTTTTATAATTGCGAGGTAATAATATGAAAAGAGCTAAGAGAAGTATAAATGATTTACAGATAATAAGTTATTATACTGGATATATGGTTATAGGAACTGCATTACTTATGCTAATACCTATATTAACAGCTTTATTTTTAAAAGAATTTGAACCCTTACTTGATTTTATTATAAGCATAAACATATCTTTAATAGTTGGTTTTATACTTATGATATTAGGTGGTATAAATAATGAAAAAGTAGAAATGCAATGGAAACACGGGTTTATAATAGCGGCTTTGTCTTGGATAGTACTTATGGTATTATGTTCTATACCATATTTTTTAAGTGGGCATATGCTTTCATTTATAGATGCACTATTTGATGTTATGAGTGGATTTACAACTACAGGAGT
The DNA here is from genome assembly GCF_058146105.1 of Sporacetigenium sp. TC11. NCBI lineage: Bacteria > Bacillati > Bacillota > Clostridia > Peptostreptococcales > Tepidibacteraceae > Sporacetigenium > Sporacetigenium sp. TC11. The sequence continues at coordinate 61,505 of NZ_JBYVNY010000013.1, forward strand.
ATTCCTTTTACAAGACTTAGACCATGTAAGTATAAGTCTTAATTTATGGAGACATATACTTACTTTTGTAGGTGGTCAAGGAATGGTTGTTCTTGGTATAACATTCTTATTTGGAAGTGCCCAAGGGGCTTATAAGATGTATGTAGGAGAAGGAAAAGATATAGAATTAGTTCCTAATGTAAAGGGAACGGCTAGAATTATATGGATTATAAGTTTAGTATATCTTTTTGTAGGAACAACGGCTTTATGGATAAATGGAATAGTAATAGGGTTAGAGCCACTAAATGCATTATTCCATGCATTTTCAATATTTGCATCTTCTTGGAGTACAGGTGGATTTTCTCCAATGACCCAAAATATGTTATATTATCATAGTTTTTCATATGAAATTTTAACTATAATATTTTTCATACTAGGATCATTAAACTTTGGATTACACTATGCAATATGGAAAGGAAACAAAAAAGAGGTATATAAAAATATAGAAACTCAAAGTTTTTTTATAACAGTAATAATATTATCATTTTTAACAGTTCAAGGCTTAGCTAAACTTAATGTATATCCAGATGCAATATCTATGTTTAGAAAAGGAGTATATCACCTATTATCAGCCCATACTACTACAGGATTTATGAGTGTTTATGCTAGACAATATGCCCTAGAATGGGGAGATTTTGCTATAGTTATGATGATAATAGCCATGCTAATAGGTGGTTCTGCTTGTTCTACTGCAGGTGGATTTAAAGGACTAAGAGTTGGGATAGTATTCAAAGGGCTTATAGCTGATATAAAAAAATCTTTAGTATCAGAAAGAAGAGTAAAAATATTTAAATTTCATCACATAAAAGAGCAAGTACTAGATAGTGATATAATTAAATCAAGTGGATTGATAATAATATGTTACGTGTTTTTATTTGTAATAGGCACAGCAATGGGTACTTACTATGGATATCCTCTTTTAGATTCTGCTTTTGAATCAGCTTCAATAACTGGAAATGTAGGGTTATCTATAGGAATCACATCAGCTGCTATGCCTTTAGGACTTAAAATTTACTATATAATAGCTATGTATTTAGGTAGGTTAGAGTTTATATCTGTATTTGCACTTATAGGATTTACAATTGGAGGGATTAAAAAATTATGGGCAAGATAATAAAAAATATATCCCTAATATGTATAACAACATTAATTTTATTATCATCTAGAAGTTATGCTCAAGAATATACACTAAATGATTTAGTTGAAAATGCAAAGCAATTAGATAAAAAAACAATTACTGTACAGGGAGAAGTTATAGGAGAGGCTTTAGAAAGAGGAGAATATGCTTGGATAAATATTAATGATGGAACTAATGCTATTGGTGTATGGATGCCAAAAGAATATAGTGATAAGATAAAAATATATGGAGGATATAAAAATAAAGGAGATATAATACAGGTAAAAGGAACATTTAATAGAGCTTGTAGTGAACATGGTGGAGATTTAGATATCCATGCAAAAAAAGTAGAAGTAATAAAAATGGGATATTCTATAAAAGAAAATATACCTCAATATAAAATACTTACTTCAATAATATTAACTACAGTATCTTTATCTATAGGATATATACTATATGTAACTTTAAAGAAAAAAATATAATATAACATTAATAATGGAAATGAATATAATAATAGTAATAAAAGTTTTAAATTTTAAAGGATAATTTAATTTCAGGAATATCCAATATATTTAAATGAATTACTATGAATTATAGATATATATATTGGTAAACCTAATAAAAGGAAATCTCTTTTTAGGAGGTTTGAATATAATGGACAACAAGTTAAAGCAATTAAGTAATGGTTTTAAATTATATTTATTAATATCTCTTATAGGTTATACTGCATTATCTCTCATAGTATTAACTTATATATATGTAGTTCCGCTAGATCTAGACTCTATAAAAACCAATGTATTTTTGACTTTAGGTGTAGTGTCAGTAGTAGGAATGACATCAGTAATAGGTATATTTTATTTTAGAAAATGGGGAGTATATTGGTTTGTATTAGCATTACTAATAACTAGTGCTATATCATTTACAATAAAAGAGTTTCCTCAGATACTATTATACATTACACTAGTAGGTATACTTATGAGAAATATAAAACCTATATGGAGTGAGTTTAAGTAAAGTCCCATTAGCTTATGGGGCTTATTTTTTTAAAATACATAAAAACCTTCTATACATATTATTGATTAATATATGCATAGAAGGTATGTAGAGTTATATATTATTTAAATTCATTTAATCTTTCTTGTCTATGCTCTTGCTTTTCTTTTAGTTTTTGTAAATCTTCATTATTTATATGATCTTTGTTATTTTGCAAATAACCTTGTGCATATTCGTATCTTTTTTGAACGCTTTCGTATTCACTTGTTGCTTTAGGATGATTTCCATAAGCTATTATATTCTTAAGATTCTCTATTTCAGATTCTCTATTTTGTTGTACTTCTTTAGCTCGTTGTAAAGATTCAGGAGAACTTATACTAGAATATTGTTCTAGGTGTCTTTCAGTTCTAGTATGTTTATCAACTAAATTAACTAAGTGATCTATTCTTCTAGAAGTATCTTTTTCAGTACCTAAGTTTTTATTATCCATAAAAAAATCCTCCTCTAATTTATTATTAAGTCTTAACTTAGACTCAATAATATTATTACATTAAAGGAAGATATAAATCCTTTATAATCTTTACCAACTTGTATTTTACTTAAATACAGTTTTTTGGAAATTAAATTTGACCTGGTGTTGGCGGAGTATAAACTCTTTGAGCTAATTCTTGATCTAACATTAATAAACCAGCAGGATTGTTATTTAATAATCTTAACTTTCTAACTATCTTATCCATACTTTCTTCTTCTTCTGATTGCTCATTTACAAACCATTGTAAAAAGGCTGATGTAGTATGATCTCTTTCATCTATAGCTATATCTAATATTTCATGAATAGATTTAGTTATAAATTTCTCGTGTTTTAAAGCTAATTCAAATATTTCGAGAGGACTTGAAAATTCAGCTTGTGGCTTTTCTAAAGCCTCAAGAACTACTTTACCTCCAGCTTTACCTATATAGTTGAATATTTTGTACGCATGGTCTCTTTCTTCTCTTGATTGGGCATTAAAAAAATTAGCAAAACCATCTAGATTATTATCTAAGAAATAAGCCTCCATAGATATGTAAAAGTACTCAGAAAAAAATTCTTTTTGAACTTGGCTATTTAAAGCATTTATTATTTTTTCGCTTGCCATAAAAAACACCTCCATGTTAATGGTAAATATTGTATTAATTATTTTTATACACTACATAATATATTATTAAACATAGATAATAATATATTACTTATAAATTATTTAATTTAAATCAATCAAAATTAAACTAATAGAATATAAAATGAAAAACTAATAAAACTATATAGTAAATATAAAAAATAATATGATATAATACTTAAATTGAGTTTATTACATAGGAGGTAGGAAATGTTATTATTAGCAGATAAATGGAAACAATATGAACTTATAGATACAGGAGACGGAGAAAAGTTAGAGCGTTGGGGAGACTATGTATTAAGAAGGCCAGATCCTCAAATAGCATGGCCTTTGGATGAAGAGTGGAACTTATGGAAAAATCCACATGGACATTATCATAGAAGCAGTAAAGGCGGAGGAGAATGGGAACATAAAAAGAAATATCCTCAGCAATGGACAATAAATTATAATGATTTAAAATTTCACATAAAGCCCACAGGTTTTAAGCATACAGGATTATTTCCAGAACAAGCGGCTAATTGGGATTGGATGATAGAGAAAATCAAAAAATCAAATAGACCAATAAGAGTTTTAAATTTATTCGCATATACTGGTGGAGCTACTGTAGCTTGCGCTTATGCAGGTGCAGAAGAAGTGTGCCATGTGGATGCATCTAAAGGTATGGTTACTTGGGCTAAAGAAAATATAGAACTATCAGGCCTTCAAGATAGAAAAGTTCGTTTTATGGTAGATGATGTATTCAAGTTTGTACAAAGAGAAATTAGAAGAGGTAAAAAATATGATGCTATAATAATGGATCCACCTTCTTATGGAAGAGGGCCTAAAGGTGAAATATGGCAAATTGAAGAAAAGCTTCATGAGTTTATAGAACTATGCATGAATATATTATCAGATGATCCATTATTTTTCTTAATAAACTCATATACAACTGGTTTTTCACCTATAGTTTTAGAAAATCTACTAACTATGTCTGTAGGTAAAAAATATACTCACGGAAAAGTATATGGTGGAGAATTAGGGATACCTATAAGTAAATCTAATATGGTGCTTCCTTGTGGTATATTTGGGAGATGGGAGTCTAAGTAATGGTAGATATCATATATGAAGACAATCATTTGTTAGTTGTTGAAAAACCTGTTAACATATTATCTCAAGAAGACGAAACCAATGATAGAGATATGTTAACCATATTAAAGGAATATCTAAAAGAAAAATATAATAAACCTGGAAATGTGTATTTAGGTCTTATACATAGACTAGATAGACCTGTTGGTGGAGTAATGATATTTGCAAAGACTTCTAAGGCAGCATCTAGATTATCTGAACAAGTGAGAAACAAAACTTTCAAAAAAACTTATTTCGCAGTAATTCATGGAAATATGAATAAAAAAGACACTTTAAAAGACTATTTATGTAAAGATAGTAAAACCAATACAGTTAGTGTAGTTAAAAAGGGATATCCAAATTCAAAGGATGCGGAATTAGAATATGAAATAATTGACTCAAAAGAAAATTTAAGCTTAGCAAAAATAAATTTAAAAACAGGAAGGTCTCACCAAATAAGGGTACAATTTGCAAGTAGGGGACATGCTTTATATGGAGATCAGAAATACGGGAAAAGTATAAATAAGGTAGGTCAACAAATAGCGCTATGGTCTAATTCTATAGAAATAGTGCATCCTATAAGTAAAGAGACACATATATTTAAATCTACTCCACCAGATAAACATCCTTGGAATTTATTTAATATAAAATAAAGGCTAAAATTTTTAGCCTTTATTTTTTCTATAGGTTTCTGCTATTTTTAGTCCTGAATCCATATCTTTTTTATTTATATTTTCGATATATTTTATTATATCACCAACATAAGGTATATTTTCTCCGAAGTATTGAACTTCTAATTCTTTTCTAGCTTTATTTATAGAACAAGAACCTTCAGAACACTTACCGCAACCGGTGCATTTAGCAAGAATTTCACCAAGTTTTTCTTGATAATGTCTATCTTTTGATATAGCATTATGTCTAATAACTAATAATATTAATAATGTTATAATACCCAAATAAGCAACAATATTTATAGGATTTATAGCATAACCATATCCAGATTCTTTTAAAGAGTTGTATAAGCCTAAACTACCAAAAAATATAAAAATTGCAGATGCTAATATTTTCATAGTAGCCTCAGGTATTTTTTTACCTAGTAATTTTCCAACTATTATGCCTATACCACCAACTACAATCATTCCTGTTACAGCACCTAACAATGTAAACAATGGATAACTTGCTGTGGCCCCTAATGTCATAGCTGTAAGTTGAGTTTTATCACCTAACTCTCCTATAAAGAAGGCAAGTGCTACAGTTGCAACAGGCCCATAGTTACTCTTTGTTTCATCTTCTTCATCTTCTGGAGGTTCAAATTTTAACGACCATAATCCAAAGAATATAAATAAAAAGGCTGCAAAAATCTGAATAACACTTATAGGCATAAATTTAGTCAAAAGACTTCCTAAGACTATGGCTAATCCATGGTTTGCTGCAGAACCTATAGCTATACCAGTTATGACACTAGTCATTTTATATTTTGAGCCAAATGCTAAGGCGAGAAATTGAGTCTTGTCCCCCATTTCTGCAATGAATATCAAAGCAAATGCAGTTAAAAAAGATTGTAACAATATGTACACCTCCAAAAATAAAATACACATAAATAAATATATCATATATATATAGATAAAAATGTAGATTTTTGTTTGAAAGCTATATAAAATTTTGTATATAATAAGTATTGTTTACAAAGAAGAATAAAATAAGAAGGAGTTATTATGTTACATTATAATGGATTTTTTATAAATGAGCCCATAGGAAATAATAAATTTTCATATCATGAAAGAAAAAATAAGAGTATATACGTACCAAAATTAATAGAAGGTAACTTAAGTGATGTTTGCATAGGAGATAATATTGTTTTTAGTGAGATAGAAGATGAAAAGGAAATAAGTTCTATAGGATTAAAAAATATAGTTAAATATAAATTAGGAAGCAAGGATATATATATATTCGATAATCACAATCATGCATTTTATTTCTGGATAATTAGCTTGCAAAATGGAAAATTTAATAAAGGATGCAAGTTAGTACATATAGATCAACATAAGGATATGAGAGAGCCTGAAGACTATGATATAGATATAAATAATATTGAAGATGTATTTAGATATACTAACTATGTTTTAAATGTAGGTAACTTTATAAAACCTGCATTATACCATAATATATTTTCAGATGTTATAATAATAGATAATTCTTATGGATTTACAATTAATATCGAAGATGATTATGTACTAGATATTGATTTAGATATATTTTCTAAAGATATGGATTATATTGATTATAAACTAAAAATAAATAAAATAAGAGAGTATATAAAAAATACTAATGTTATAACAATAGCTACAAGTCCATTTTTCATAAATCAAAACTATGCTATAAAAGTATTAAAAGATATGTTTAATTATGGTATAATATAGAGGTTAATGAAATACTAAGGAGGAATATAAATGAATTTATATACAAAATGGAGAAGTTTAAGCGAAAATCATGGACAACAACAGGATGAAGTAAAGTTCTGGGAAGATTATTTAAGAAAAGAAATGGAAATATACAATGAAATATTAAATAATAAAACAGAAGTTATAGAAGGTAAAGTATCAGAATTAGCATCTAAACACAATATATCTGTTGAATACTTTATGGGATTCATAGATGGTATAAGTGATAGTTTAAAAAGTGAAGTAAACTTAGAAGAAATAGAAGAAGATACTAATATAAAGTTAGATATAGATTGGGAAAAGTTATACTATAATATGGTACATGTAGAAGCTCACTGGCTATATAATTTAGATGGATGGAAAGATATATTACCGCAAGACTTAAGAAACCAAATTGAAAAAACTTATAAATCGTCTAAAACTATAGTTAGAGAAGATAAAGTAGGAAGAAATGATCCATGCCCATGTGGAAGTGGAAAGAAACATAAAAAGTGTTGTGGAAAGTAAGGTATATAAATGTTTGTACTTAAATATATAGATGAAGATGATAATCTTGCTACAAAGGAATTTGACACTTTAAATGATTTAAAAGATTATGTTACAAATAATAGTTTTGAAAAAATATGGCATCAAGTGGAAGAGATAAAAAAAGTAGTTCCTAATCTAAAAGAAGAATAACAAAAAGTTCCTAGGTTTCTCTAGGAACTTTTTTATTATTTATTTCTGTATAAATTAGATAATTCTTTTGCTAATTGGGCAGCAACCATAGCGTTATTATAAACTAGCTTTATATTAGATTCTAAGCTTTTACCGGATGTTCTAGTTTTTACCTTATCTAATAAGAAAGGAGTAACTTCTTTTCCGGATATGTTTCTTTCCACTGCCTCATCTAAAGCATTTTGTATAGCATTATTTATAATATTATAATCCATTTCATACTCTTTTGGAATTGGATTTCCTATAACAACGCCTCCTTTTAAATTTAAATCCCATTTTGATTTTAGAGCAAATGCAAGTTCTTTTGCAGAATCTACCCTGTAGTCAACTTTAAACCCACTTGTTCTAGTATAAAATGCAGGGAATTCATCTGTTTCATAACCTATAACAGGAACTCCATTAGTTTCTAGGTACTCTAATGTAAGTCCTATATCTAATATAGATTTAGCTCCTGCACAAACAACGGCAACGTTAGTATTAGCAAGTTCTAATAAGTCAGGTGAAATATCAAATGTTTGTTGAGCGCCTCTATGAACACCGCCTATTCCACCTGTAGCAAATACCTTAATACCTACAAGAGCTGCTATTATCATAGTAGATGCAACTGTAGTAGCTCCAGTTAATTCTTTAGATATTATAAAAGGTAAGTCTCTTCTACTAGCCTTTACAACATTTTTACTTGTAGCTAATAACTCTATTTCTGTATCAGTAAGACCTACTTTTAATTTTCCATCTATTATAGCTATAGTAGCAGGTATTGCTCCATTATCTCTAACTATTTTGCTAACTACCTTTGCCATATCTACATTTTGAGGATAAGGCATTCCATGTGATATTATAGTTGATTCTAAAGCTACAATAGGTTCTCCAGCTCTTAAAGCTTTTTTAACCTCTTCATGTATTTCTAAATAATTTTCGAACATATAATCATCTCCTACATTTGTAAAATTTAAAATATTATGGAGAATATAACACTTCATCAGTGTATTATGCATATATTTCATAAGAGTTTATACATATTATTTAAAAATTTATTTTTATAATAAAATACTAATAAATTATAATATATGTTAATTGCATTCTGAAGAAAGGTATTATAGAGTAGAAATATTTCTAAAAATAATGTTCCTCATTATATAAGGAACATTATTTTTTTTTGAACATAAAATAAATTAATACTATTTGATATAAGGGAGGACAATAATGAGAATAGGAGACATGGTGGTTAGAAAGTCCCACAATAAAGATATAGTTTTTAGAATAGTAGGGTTTGTTGAAGATGACTCAAGGAAAAAAATGGCTGTACTAAAAGGGGTAGCTCTTAGAATATTAGCAGATTCCTACATTGATGATTTAGAAAGAATAGAAGACTATGACATCCATAGATATATAATAGACAGAGAAGTTGAAAGCTTACTGTATAAAGTACTGAGAGATATGAAAGAAAAAGAGAAAAAGTACTATAGACAAACAAATACTAATGCAACAAATACCTATGGAAAACCAGGAAAGGTACTTCACTTAGATGGAGATAGCGAGTATCTTAAAATATGTTTAGAAGTATACTCTAAACTAGGGATACCAGCAGTAGGAAAGGCTATATCAGAAGATAGTCAGTATAAGGAAATTAGAGCTCTTCTTGAAGAACATAATCCAGATATATTGGTTATAACTGGTCATGATTCAATAGTAAACAACAAGGGCGATTTAAAAGATGTAGCAAATTATAGAAATACTATGAACTTTATAAAAGCAGTAAAAGAAGCAAGAAAATATGAACCTAGTTTAGACAACTTAGTTATATTTGCAGGAGCTTGTCAATCCAACTATGAAGAGATATTAAAATGCGGAGCTAACTTTGCAAGTTCTCCTCATAGAATAATGATACATGCGCTAGATCCTGTTTTTATAGTAGAAAAAATAGCATGCTCTAGAATAGACAAGGTAGTTCCACTAGAGGAAGTATTTGAACACACTATAACTGGTACTAAAGGAGTTGGAGGATTAGAGACAAAAGGTAAATATAGACTAGCAATGCCGAAATCTATATATGATTAATGGAAAATTTTAAAAATATGTATAAATGCATATTATTTTTAAAAGTATAGTATTGACTTTTATAAAAAAAATATATAAAATATTTAGTTTACATTTGACAAATTATGATAAATATGATATTATGTAAACATCAAAGGATTAAAGAAGGTGATCAAATGGCCACTGTACAAACCCTAAACAAGATAAGACAAAACTTAGAGAAATATTTAGGTCAACACATATTGCTTAAAGCAAATAAGGGAAGAAAGCAGATAATAACTAGAAAAGGTATTCTTGAAAAAGTATATCCTAGCGTTTTTGTTATAAAAGTAGATGATGAAAATGGATGCACTAGACTATCTTATAGTTATTCAGACTTATTGACATCTAATGTGAAGCTGCAAGTATTTAAAAATCAAGATAAATTAAATGTAAGTTAAAAAATTACACCTATTAAAAATAGGTGTAATTTTTTTTGTGTTTTGTAAATATAAATATAGTGTGATATATTATATATTTTTAACAGGGGGGAAAACAAATGGATTTAATAAAAGACATAATTAAAGTAGATAATAGAGTCGATTTTGGTAGATTCCAAACATTTATTGAGGCTGAAGTTGTAGTTCCAGATAAGAAAGATGATGTATATGACATAATAAAGACTGAAGGATACATATCTTTAAAAAAACAAGAGGTTTTAGACGGAAAGATAATACTAAGAGGAAGCTTCAACTATAATGTTATATACTTAAGTGAAGACAAAAAAACTGTATCTAATGTAGAAGGTAGAATAGATTTAAACGAGGTAGTTGAAAAAGATAATATAATTGCAGAAATGGAGAATATGTTAAAAGCAGAAGTTGAGCACATAGATTGCAATATAATAAATGAGAGAAAGATAAGAGTAGGAGCTTTAGTAAATGTAAAAGGAAGTTTATTTGAAAAATCAAGAATAGATATAGTAAAAGATATAGCTCAAGTAGAAGATATACAAAAACATAGAAAAGAAGTTCAGTATGAAGATATAGTTGGAATAGAAAAATCAGAAAGTGTTATAAGAGATACTGTTGCTATAAATAATCAAGAAATAGAAACTTTAGTATCATTAAGTCCAAAGGTAAAAGTAAAAGAAACTAGAGTTTCAGATAATAAGGTTATAGTAGGTGGAACTTTAGAAATAAATCCAGTTGCATACACATATGAAGGACAATTAGTAGAACTAGACAGATTTGGACTAGATTTTACTCAATTTATAGAAGTGCCAGGAGCTTCTGATGGCATGAGAGAAGAAGCTATGGTTGAAATAGTAGACTTTATGTATACATTAAAGCAAAATGAGGAAAACTCAGCTAGTTTACTAGAAATAGACGCAACACTAAGATCTAAGGTTAAAGTTTGTGAAGATGTATCCAGAGAAGTATTACAAGATGCATATTGCCCATATAGAAACTTAAAATTTGAAAATAGAAATGTGGAATTAAATAAAATAGTTGATGGCGGAGTAGAGTATTTCAACATAAGAGAAACTATAAGAAATAGTAATGAAGATATACAAATAAAGGATATAGTTAATGTAGATGCAAATATATTCGTAGAAAACAATTCTTTATTAGAAGGAAAAAATACTGTAGAAGGAATAGTAAAGGTAGATTTACTATATACTCCAGTAGAAGGTTTAAGACCTGTTTATAGATTGACTGAGGAGATACCATTTAAACATACTATAGATTTATCACAAGATAAGGATACTATGAGTTCATATAGCACAGTAGAGGTTGATAGAGTTGAGTATGACTTAAATAGAGATCAAATAGATATAAGTATAAAAGCTAAGAGATATACTGAAGTATTAGACAGAGTTAAGGATAAATTTATAGTTAAAGGCGAAGACCATGGAGTAATAGATATGTCTTTAAGACCAAGTATAACTATATATATAGCTAAAGATGGGGATAAAATATGGGATGTTGCTAAGAGATACAATACAACAATAGATGAAATAATAGAAGTAAATGAGATAAAAAAAGAAGATGGATTAAGAGAAGGTCAATGTTTAATAATAGAGAAAAAAGTAGTATGTGAACTTTAAAAACTAATTTTACAAAAAATAGGGCTATCAAGCCCTATTTTTTTGTTTTTGTAGTATAATATAAATGTTATGCGTTATACAAAATACAAGGAGGAACATATGGCTTATATAAACTTAAAAAGTAGAGCTAAAATCAACTTGTCTATAGATGTGTTAGGAAAAAGAAATGATGGATATCATATAGTTGAAATGATTATGCAAACAATAGACTTATATGATTATATAAATATGAGGGATAATGATAATAATAAAATAAATATTAAAAGCAATAGTGAAAATATTCCATTGAATGAAAATAATATAGTTTACAAGGCTGCAAAAATAATAAAAGAAAAATTCAACATAGACAAAGGTTTAGATATATATATACAAAAAAATATACCTGTAGCAGCGGGTATGGCAGGTGGCAGTTCTAACGCCGCTGCCATTCTAGTAGGTCTAAATGAAATGTGGAATTTAAATATAAATGAACAAGATCTTATAGATATAGGCCTTAGATTAGGGGCAGATGTTCCATTTTGTATAACTGGAGGAGCTGCATTAGCTCAAGGTATAGGAGAAAAGCTTACAAAAATAAAAGGATTAAATGAGTCGTATATTGTTGTGTGTAAGCCGGATGTATTTGTATCTACAGCAGAAGTTTATAAAAATTTAGATATGACAAAGGTAGACAAAAGACCTGACAATAAATTTCTGTTAAGTTGTTTAGAAAAACAAGAAATTAACTTATTAGCCAAAAATATGGTGAATGTACTAGAGAGTGTTACGTCTAATAATCATCAAGATATAAACAAAATAAAAGGTATAATGATTAAACATGGTGCATTGGGTTCTATTATGAGTGGCAGTGGGCCAACTGTTTTTGGATTATTTGATGAATATGAAAAAGCAGTTTGTGCAAGAAAAAATTTAAAAGAACAATATAACCAGACATATTTAGTAGAAAGCAGTGAGAGGGGTGTCGAATTTGAAAGATAGTTTACCGAAATTAAACTTAGATGATTACAAACCACTAAGAGATATAGTGTTTGAAAATTTAAGAGAGGCTATATTAGAGGGAAGATTAGAACCAGGACAAAGACTTATGGAAGTTCAACTAGCTGAACAGTTAGGGGTAAGTAGAACACCAGTAAGAGAGGCTATAAGAAAGTTAGAATTAGAGGGATTAGTTATTATGCTTCCTAGAAAAGGAGCTTATGTTGCAAATGTATCTTTAAAGGACATAATAGACGTATTAGAGATAAGAGCATCTTTAGAAGGGCTAGCAGCTTTACTTGCCACAGAAAGGATCAGCGATGAAGATATAGTAAAGTTAAAGAAAATAGCTGAAGAATTTAAACAAAGCCTTATAAATAATGAAGATATAGAAGTTCAATTAAAAAAAGATATTGATTTTCATGAATGTATATTTAATGCAACTAATAATAAAAAATTAGTTCAATTAATAAATTCTATATGGGAACAAGTTCATAGGTTTAGAGTAACTTATCTATCTGATATTGATATGTCATTAAAGATAATAGAAGAACATCAAAATATATTAGATGCAATAACAAATAGGGACTCTGAGTTAGCACAAAGATATGCGATAGAACATATAGAGATAGCAGAAAACTTTATAATGGAGAAAGCCGGAAAAAGCGGTATTATTTAAAAAGTCTTGTGATTAACACAAGGCTTTTTTTATTTTTAACTAATAAAATCGAGCAACAGGCCATATTATCAGGGTTGTTGGCTCTATGAGCAAAGTAAATTTTTTATTTTTGAAAATATTATACATAAAAATTTTGTGAATGGGAAAAATAAGTTTTTTAAAAAGTATTTAAAAATATGTATAAATGAAAAATAAATGGGGATAATTCAAATGTAAATATAAATTGGGGGGATAAAAAATGAAAATAAGAAAAAAGTTAGTAATGTTATTTACTCTACTGTTGATAATAATAGGTAGTACAACTGTTTATATAAAAAATGAAATGGAAAAGGTAGATAAGGCAGTTCCTGTTTTTAAAGAAAAATTAATAAGATTCCATGTTATAGCTAATAGTGATTCTGATGAAGATCAAAAATTAAAACTCAAAGTTAGAGATGAAATTATAGCTTATTTAGACCCTATGTTAGATAAATCAAAAAGTATAGAAGAAAGTGAAAAAATAATAAATGAAAATAAAGGAAAGATAGTAGAAATTTCAAACGAAGTAATTAAAGAAAATAAATATAAATATGATGTGAAAGCAGAACTTGGATATAGTAATTTTCCAACAAAACAATATTCAAATATAGTTTTACCAGCAGGTAAATATAAAGCTTTAAAAGTAGTAATAGGAGAAGGTAAAGGCAAAAACTGGTGGTGTGTTATGTTTCCTCCATTATGTTTTGTAGATATAGACAATGGTATAACAGGTAAAGAAACAGAAAATAACCTAAAAAAGGTATTAAGTGAAAAAGAATATAGTATGATAGCATCACAAGAAAAAACAAATATAGAAGATATAAAATTGAAATTTAAAATAATAGAAATTATCCAAAAAATAAAAAATGATAATGCATCATTTGCAGATAATAGTGTACCAAGTCAAGAAGAAAGCTATAATTCTAAAAAGGAATTAAGTGAACGAGAGTATAACATAATAGCAGATCAAGTAAGCACAAATGTAGAAAATAAAGAATTAAATTTTAAAATAATAGAAGTCATTCAAAAATTAAAAGATAAGAAGTCATCACTTGCAGATAATAGCATAACCGATGAAGAAATAGAAGATAATCTCAGAAGCGTGTTAAGTGAAAAAGAGTATAATATGATAACACAATAAGGAGTGAAAATTATGCGGTCATTTATTATTAGAACTATATTAATACTTACTATGATGTTAATAACTAGCTTTTCTTTTAATACAACTTATGCATATAACTTAGATTTCAATACAAGTTATTACAAGGAAGAAATAAATAAAGAAGAAATAAGAGAAGAAACAAATAGAGGACAAATAAAAAGAGAACAAATAAATAGAGAACCAGAAGCTAAAGAAGTAATAAGCTTTAGTAATGACGAGTTATATTTATTATCAAAGCTTATAACTGGTGAAGCAAGAGGAGAATCATATGAAGGCCAGCTAGCTGTGGCAGCGGTGGTAATAAATAGAGTACAAGACCCAAGATTTCCCAAAACTATAAAAGATGTAATATATCAGCCTAAAGCCTTTTCAGCAGTATCAGATGGACAAATAAATTTATCACCTACAGATACATCTATACAAGCTGCAAGGGAAGCATTAGAAGGACAAGATCCTACTAAGGGAGCCGTATTTTACTGGAATCCAGATATAGCAACTTGTAGTTGGATAAAAACACTAGAACCCCATGAAAGAATAGGTAACCACGTATTTGCCAAATAGTAATTTTTCAAATACCAAGATAAGGAGCATTAATTTGCTCCTTTATTTTTTTGTCGGAATCAACTATAATCATTTAAGTAACTAGTTGCATATAATAATAATCATAGCAATATATATGAAAAAATTATTATAAAAGAGAAGGGTGGATTATGATGAAATTAAATATAGGCTTAATATTTGGCGGACAATCTGGAGAACATGAAGTATCTCTTGCATCATCATCATCAATATACAAGTTTATGGATAAAGAAAAATATAATATATATACTATAGGAATAACTAAAGATGGTAGATGGCTGTATTATGAAGGAATACAAGAAAATATACAAAATGGCAAATGGATAGAAGAAGCCCGTGAAAATGTAGAAATAAACTTGATACCTGTTGGAAATAAAGAGATAGGTTTAAAATTTGAAGATGGAAAGATTGTAAAATTAGATGTTTTATTCCCGGTTTTACACGGACCTTACGGAGAAGATGGTACTATTCAAGGTCTATTTGAGATAAGTGGAATACCTTATGTTGGATGTGGAGTTTTAGCGTCTAGTGTGGGCATGGATAAGTTAATATGTAAAAAGGTATTTTCTCAAGCAAATCTTCCTCAAGTAGAGTATACTTATACTACAAAGTGGGAATTTAATAAAAATAAAGATGAAGAAATAACTAAAATAGAATCTAATTTGAATTATCCTATATTTGTAAAACCTGCAAACTTAGGATCTAGTGTAGGAATATCGAAGGCTAATAACAGAGAAGAACTTATAAAAGGAATAGAAGAGGCCTTAAAATACGATAAGAGAATAGTATTAGAGCAAGGAGTAAATGCTAAAGAAATTGAAGTTGCTGTTTTAGGTAATGAAGAAGTTTATGCATCTATACCTGGAGAGATAGTTCCTGCTAAAGAATTCTATGATTATGAAGATAAATATATAAATGGTGCATCTAAGATTATAATCCCAGCGCCTGTAGACGAAGATATTCTGGGTGAAATAAGAAAGATGGCAGTTGAAGCTTTTAAGTCAATAGACGGATCTGGACTTTCTAG
Source organism: Sporacetigenium sp. TC11 (assembly GCF_058146105.1). Classification (NCBI taxonomy): domain Bacteria; kingdom Bacillati; phylum Bacillota; class Clostridia; order Peptostreptococcales; family Tepidibacteraceae; genus Sporacetigenium; species Sporacetigenium sp. TC11. The sequence continues at coordinate 77,636 of NZ_JBYVNY010000013.1, forward strand.
AGTGGATTTCTTTGTAGAAAAAAACACTAATAAAATATATATAAATGAAATAAATACAATGCCAGGTTTTACAAATATAAGTATGTATCCAAAGATGTGGGAATCTACAAATTTACCATATCCTAAGCTTATAGATAAGCTTATAGAACTAGCTATAGAAAATAGTAAAGAAAAGAAATCAAGAGGTGTATAGACAGTGATAAATAATCCTATAGGCGTATTTGATTCAGGGCTAGGTGGTTTGACTGTTTTAAAGGAAATAATGGATATTTTACCTAATGAAAATATAATTTATTTCGGAGATACAGCCAGAGTTCCATATGGACCTAGATCAAAAGAAACAGTTATAAAATATACATTTCAAGCTATAAACTTTCTGTTAACAAAAAATGTAAAGGCTATAGTTATAGCTTGTAATACAGCAACTGCTACAAGTTTAGTTATAGCACAACAACACTATAATATGCCTATTGTTGGGGTTATAGAAGCTGGAGCTAGAACAGCGGTTGAAATGACAAAAAATAATAAGGTGGGAGTAATAGGTACAGAAGGAACTATAAACTCAAAGGCCTATGAACAAGAAATTCATAAATTAGACAAATCTATATATATATTGGGAAAATCATGCCCACTTTTTGTACCTATAGCAGAAGAAGGATGGTCTGATACGGAGGTAGCCTATTTGACGGCAACAAGGTATTTACAAGAGTTAAAGGACTCGAATATAGACTCTTTAGTATTAGGATGTACACATTATCCTCTACTTATAAACACTATATCGAAAGTAATGGGAGATAAGGTTACTTTAGTAAATCCAGCTAGAGAAACAGCTAAAGATTTAAAAAGTATATTATCAGATGAAAATTTACTGAGAGAAGAAGACGCTGAGCCATACTATAGCTATTATGTTTCTGACGCACCAGATAAATTTTCATATATAGGTCAAGGGTTTTTAAATAAACATATAGAGAATATAGAACAAATAGAAATACAAAAATATTAATTTTTAAATATAAACTTTAGATTGAATAAAATCTAAAGTTTATATTTAGTTTTTGAGGTGATATTATGCAAAAAGTTATGATTAAGATTAAATCTGAACAGATAAATGAATATGGCGATAAAGATACAATGGAGTTTATAAGTGAAGCTAAATTATATAGCAAAAATAATAATATATATGTAACTTATGAAGAATCAGAAATAACTGGAATGGAAAATACTACTACAACAATAAAAATTCAAAATAATGAAGTTACTATAAAACGTTTTGGTAAAAATAATTCTACAATGGAATTTGGCAAAAACAAAAATTATATTTCTAAATATGAGACTGCACAAGGAATTTTTAACATGGAAATATTAACAGATGACATAAATATAAGCATAAAGGAAGAAAATAAAATAAGTATATATATAAAATACAAAATAAAAATAGATGGATTATTTGAGGCAAACAACAGTATAAATATAAATGTGAACTAGGGGAAAAATATGGAACATATATACCATGCATTAAGAGAATATCTAAAATATAAAGATATAAAAGATATAAAAGTAGAAGTTAGAAATAATAAAGATAAGAAAAATGGAGACTTTTATACAAATTTATCTTTTAAACTAATTAATATATTAAAACAGGCACCGTATGATATAGGAGTTTCTATAAATGAGTATATACAACCTGAAATAAATAAATATTATAAAGTAGTAGTGTCGGACAATGGATATATAAACTTTTATTCTACATCTAATAATTATATAGATATATTAAAGGAAATTCAAAAAATGGATATTGAATTCAATATAAAAAGTATAAATTCAATAAATAACAAAGAGATAATATATATATATACTAGATTAGAAACCATAATAAATGTATTAAGTTTAGACAAAATATATGTTGATATAGAAAAATTCAATATAAATAATATAAGTAAACAGCTAAAAGAAATAGTAGATAAAACTATAAATATTTATGAAAAAATTAAATATAATAAAAAGGAAGATATATTAATTAAAGAATTAAATGAAATATCTAAGATGATATTAAGGTATGAAGAAATAAATATAATAAGATATCTAGGCAAAGATGAACTATATAGTTTTATAGCAATATCAAGTAGCATAAATACACTGATAAAAAACACATTAAACAATTGTAGCAAGGACTAAATAAAAGAGGATGTGAAATTATGAGTGGATTACAAGGGTGTATAGTATCCTTAGTTGCTGGATTAATAGTAGGAGTTATATTCCAACTAGTTTATCTTCCTATACCAGCTCCAGGAAATATACCCGGGTTTATGGGTATATTTGGTATCTGGTCAGGTTCATATATAACGCAAAAATACTTTAAAAAGAAGGGGGCGTAAATAATGACAACTCAATGGATATTAACAATATTACTAGCAACTATAGCTGGAGCAATATTAGGAGCTATATTTGAAAAGTTAGATCTTCCGATACCAGCGCCTCCAGTATTATCAGGTGTATTAGGTATATTTGGTGTTATCGTTGGAAGTAAGATTGGAGTACTAATTCAACAAATGTTTTAGAATAGGTAGTGTAAAACACTACCTTTTATTTAATTTATTTGTTATTATAGTATGTATACATATTTTTATTTTTTGTAAAATATTACAAGGGATTAAACATATTCTATAGAAAATATATTAAAGTTAATAATTTATATTAAATTTGAGCTTAAGAGGGAGAATTATGATTATAGATAAGGTAAGAAGTACTATAGTAGATCATGATTTAATACAAAAAGGAGATAAAATTGTATTAGGGCTCTCTGGAGGACCTGATTCAGTATGTCTTTTACATATATTAAAATCATTAAAAGATGAATTAAATATAGAAATATATGCAGCGCATCTAAATCATCAAATAAGAGGACTAGAAGCACAAAAGGATGCTATGTATGTTTCTAAACTATGTGATGAACTTGATATAATATATTTTGTAAAATCTATAGATGTTCCTTCTTATTGTAAAGACCATGGGTTATCTATAGAAGAAGGAGCTAGAATATTAAGATATGAAATGTTTTTTCAAATAAAAGAAAAAACAGGTGCAAATAAAATAGCAATAGCTCATAATTTAAATGATCAAGCAGAAACTGTGCTTATGAGAATAATGAGAGGAACAGGGCTACAAGGACTAAAAGGTATTAGTTATAAAAGAGAAGATGGAATAATAAGACCTTTAATAGACATACACAGAGATGAGATAGAAAGATACTGTGAGGCTAACAATTTAAATCCTAGAATAGATGAGAGTAATTTAGAAAGTGTATATACTAGAAATAAAATAAGACTAGAACTCATACCTTATATGAAAGAGAATTTTAATCCTAATATAACAGATGCTTTAGTTAGAATGAGTCATACTATAAAAGAAGACAATGACTACATAGATATTCAATGTAGCAAGGCATTTGAAGAGGTATGTGAAAGAGAAAATGAGAATATAAATATATATGTAGAAAGTTTCCATATGTATCATAAGTCAATAAAAAGTAGAATAATAAGAAAGAGTATAGACTACATATTAGGAAATCTAAAGGGAATAGAACAAAAGCATATAGATGATGTTCTAGAAATGGAATATGAAGATAAACTAAATAAAAAAATTAATTTACCTAGGGGTATAATTGTTTATAGAAATAAAAGTTATATATCTATAACCAATAAAGAAATTGTACATGAAGATGTAGAATACTGTTATAATATTCCTACTAACGGATATATAAAAATAAAGGAATTAAATATGGTAGTTGAAAGTAAAATATTAAATATAGATAAGATTAAAAATATGAAAAGTGATAAAAATGCAAAATTATTTGATGTAGATAAAGTAGAAGGGGGTATAGTAATAAGAAATAGAAAGCCTGGAGATAAAATAAGAATTTCTGGTTTAGGAGGAAACAAAAAAATAAAAGACTTATTTATAGACCTAAAGATACCGAAAGAGCAAAGAAATAATATACCGATAATGGCTGATCAAAATGGTATTATGTGTGTTGGGACTTATAGAGATAGTGAAAGTTATAAGGTAGATACTAGCACAAAGGAAGTATTAAAAATATGCTTTAAATACCTCTAAAAATATTATAAAACAATCTAGGAAGGAGGGCTCTTTTTGAAAAAATTTCTTAAGGGAGCAAGTTTTTATTTATTAATATTTGTAGTAATAGTTGCTATAGTTCAATTTTATGGTAAACCAACGGAACAAGTGGAGGATATAAAATTTTCTGAAGCATATAAATCATTAGTAAGTGAAGATATATCTAATATACATTTTTTAGATAATAGAACAATAGAAGGAACTATTAAGAGTACTAATCAAAAATTTAAAACGTACATACCACAGGCTATGGAAGGTGATACTTTTTCAGATGAAGTATTACAACAAGTTGCAGATGGAAAAATTGTTGTAGCTGGTGATCCACCGGCAACTACACCATGGTTCTTTGAAATACTACCTTCAATATTTACTATTTTAATATTTGTTATATTTTGGTTTGTATTTATGCAACAATCTCAAGGTGGTGGAAGTAAAGTAATGAGCTTTGGAAAGTCTAAAGCTAAGATGCATAAGGACGATGAAAAAAGCAGAGTTACTTTTAAAGACGTTGCAGGATTAGAAGAGGAAAAAGAAGATTTAGCAGAAGTTGTAGACTTCTTGAAAAATCCTAAAAAATACATCGAGTTAGGTGCTAGAATACCTAAAGGTATACTTATGGTAGGACCTCCAGGTACAGGAAAAACTTATTTATCAAGAGCTGTAGCTGGAGAAGCAGGAGTTCCTTTTTTCAGTATAAGTGGATCAGACTTCGTTGAAATGTTTGTTGGAGTTGGTGCATCAAGAGTAAGAGATTTATTTGAGCAAGCAAAGAAAAATGCTCCTGCTATAATATTTATAGACGAAATAGATGCTGTTGGTAGAAAAAGAGGAGCAGGACTAGGTGGAGGCCATGATGAAAGAGAACAAACTCTAAATCAGTTACTTGTTGAGATGGATGGTTTTGGAGTAAATGAAGGAATTATAATAATGGCGGCTACAAATAGACCGGATATATTAGACCCAGCATTATTAAGACCAGGTAGATTTGACAGACAAGTGGTTGTAGGTCCTCCAGATGTTAAAGGTAGAGAAGCTATATTTAAAGTTCATTCTAAGAATAAGCCTTTAGAAGATGATGTAGATCCAAAAGTTCTTGCAAGAAGAACTCCAGGATTTACTCCAGCTGACATAGAAAATTTAATGAATGAAGCAGCGATACTTACGGCAAGAAAAAGAGAAAAGAAAATCCATATGGAAACTATAGAAGAATCTATTACAAAAGTTATAGCTGGTACAGCTAAAAAATCTAGAGTAATAAGCGAAAAAGAAAGAAAGTTAACAGCATATCATGAGGCAGGTCATGCAGTGGCAGCTCACTTATTGCCTAATGTAAGCCCTGTACATCAAGTTACTATAATACCTAGAGGTAGAGCTGGTGGATTTACTATGCAATTACCTGTGGAAGATAAGTTCTATGCTACTAAAAATGAAATGAAAGAAAATATAATAGTTTTATTAGGTGGTAGAGTTGCAGAGGAAATTGTACTTGAAGATGTATCAACAGGAGCTCAAAACGATTTAGAAAGAGTTGGAGATACTGCTAGAAACATGGTAACTAGATATGGTATGAGTTCAAAGCTCGGCCCTATGGCCTTTGGAGATCCTTCTGACGAGGTATTTGTAGGAAATAATTTTGCTAGTAAGAGAAACTACTCTGAAGAAGTTGCTTCACAAATAGATAGCGAAATCAAATTTATAGTAGATGAGGCACATAAATCTACAAAGAGCATACTTGAAGAAAACTTAGATAAGTTACACAATGTGGCAAAAGCACTTTTAAAATATGAAACATTAGATGCTGATCAATTTGCAAAGGCATTTAATGGGGAGTTGTCTTTATATGAGGATACTGCTGCAACTAGTGAAGAAGTTCAAGAAGAAAATATAGATAATGACAATAAAAAAGAATAGTATATTTAATAAGGCTAGAATAAAATTCTAGCCTTATTATTTTGCAAAAAATTTATAATGGTAATATATCTCTTTATTGAATATATAATAGTAAGTTCAAAAAAGAGGAGATAATATGGACTTTGGTTTTATAACATATGGAATAGAAATGCAATCTACTCCATATAAATAGAAGGTACCTTATATTAGGATGGAAGATTCTTAAAATTTGGAACAATGAAAAAAAAGTATCATTCACATATTAGCTAACAAAACAATTAAAACGACAAAAACACCTAACATAATAAGGTATAAACTGCACATATAATAGTTTAGACAAGCTAATCTCTATATAAGCTTACAAAAACATTTGCAATTTAATCTTCAAAAAATACAGAAATCTGCAACAGATTATTCTTTTTTATGGTAAAATATAGTTAAATAAAATAACTAAGGGGGGTTATGAATGAATAATGATATTAACTCTATACAAGAGTCGTTTAAAGAATGGGAAGAAAAAAAGGTTGGGAAAACATTATCAAGATTTCCAGAAAGAAAAGAAGGTTTTGAATTCGATACAGGGGAACAAGTAAAAAGACTATATACTCCACTAGATATTCAAAATATCGACTATGAGAATGACTTAGGATACCCAGGGGAATATCCGTTTACTAGAGGCGTTCAACCTACAATGTATAGAGGTAAGTTTTGGACTATGAGAATGTATGCAGGATTTGCTACAGCAGATGAGTCAAATAAGAGATACAAATATCTTATAGATCAAGGGTCTATGGGATTATCTGTTGCATTCGATTTACCTACACAAATGGGGTATGACTCGGATGATGCAATATCTGAGGGTGAAGTAGGGAAAGTAGGAGTTGCAATTGATTCATTAGCAGATATGGAAATGTTATTTGATGGAATACCATTGGATAAGGTTTCTACATCTATGACTATAAATGCGCCAGCATCAGTTTTACTTGCTATGTATATAGCTGTTGCTGAAAAACAAGGGGTTAGTCCAGACAAATTAAGGGGAACTATACAAAATGATATATTAAAGGAATATGTAGCAAGGGGCACATATATATTCCCTGTTCAGCCATCGATGAGATTAATAACTGATATATTTGATTATTGTTCAAAGAATGTCCCAAATTGGAACACTATAAGTATATCAGGTTACCATATAAGAGAAGCAGGAGCTAATGCAGTTCAAGAAGTAGCCTTTACATTAGCAGATGGGATAGCTTATGTTCAAGCGGCGATTGACTCTGGCCTTGATATAGATGACTTTGCACCAAGATTATCTTTCTTCTTTAATTCACATAACAACATGTTAGAAGAAATATCTAAGTTTAGAGCAGCTAGAAGATTATGGGCTAAAATAATGAAAGAAAGGTTTAATGCAAAGAACCCTAAGTCATGGGCTCTTAAATTCCATACTCAGACAGCTGGATGTACATTAACGGCTCAACAACCAGAGAATAATATAGTTAGAGTCGCTATTCAAACATTAGCAGCAGTTCTAGGGGGAACTCAATCACTACATACTAACTCAAAAGATGAGGCATTAGCTTTACCAACTGAAGATTCAGTAAGAGTAGCATTAAGAACTCAACAAATAGTGGCTAATGAAAGTGGAGTTGCCGATAGTATAGATCCATTAGCAGGATCATACTACATAGAAAGCTTAACTAGCCAAATAGAAGAAGAAGCTATGAACCTAATAAGCAAAATTGACGAATTAGGTGGAGCACCATCCGCAATAGAAAAAGGATTTATACAACAAGAAATAATGGAAAGTGCTTATAAGTATCAAAAAGAGATAGAAGATAACAAGAGAATAATCGTAGGGGTTAATAAATTCCAAATAGAAGAGAATTCACCAAAGGGATTATTAAAAGTTGATCCAACTGTAGGTGACGGACAAAAACAAAGAATAGATGAACTAAAAGATAAGCGAGATAATGATAGAGTTAAAGAGACACTACAAGCATTAAGAAAAGCTTGTAATTCAAATGAAAATATGATGCCATACATATTAGATGCTGTTAGAGCTTATGCAACATTAGGGGAGATATGTGGAGTAATGAGAGAAGAATTTGGAGAGTATAAGCAAACTGTTATGATATAATCAAAAAACGTGATTTGAGGGGGATATAAAATGAGACCTATAAGGGTATTAGTTGCGAAACCAGGATTAGATGGTCATGATAGAGGAGCTAAGATTATAGCAAGAGCATTAAGAGATGCTGGAATGGAAGTTATATATACAGGGCTTAGACAAACGCCTGAACATATAGTTCAAGCTGCTATACAGGAAGATGTTGATGTAGTAGCTATGAGCATACTATCTGGAGCGCATAATCACCTATTGCCAAAAGTAGTTGAATTACTTAAGAATGAAGGCGCTTATGATGAAATATTAGTGGTAGGTGGAGGGGTTATACCTGATGATGATATACCTTTCCTTAAAGAAAAAGGGATAGCTGAAATATTTACTCCAGGTACTACAACTTCTATTACCATAAAATTCATAAAAGATAACTTAAAGAGACCGTTAGAGTAGATGGTTACTACTAATATTAATACTCTCGTTCAAGAACTTATAGATGGTAAGAAAAGGGCTTGTGCTAGACTTATAACTATGGTTGAAAATGAGTCTAAAGGATACTTGGATTTACTTAGAGAAGTTTATAAATATACAGGTAGAGCTTATGTTATTGGAATAACTGGCCCTCCTGGAGCTGGTAAATCTACATTTACTGATAAAGTTGCTAAGCATTTCAGAAAACAAGGTAAAAAAGTTGGAATTATCGCAATAGATCCTACAAGCCCTTTTACAAAGGGAGCAATACTTGGAGATAGAATACGAATGAATGACTTAAGTTTAGATCCAGGAGTTTTTATTAGATCTATGGGAACTAGGGGCAGTTTGGGTGGATTGTCAAAAGCTACTCAGGGAGCTATAAAGATATTAGATGCCTATGGATGTGATTATATATTTATAGAAACCGTAGGAGTAGGTCAGTCTGAGGTTGATATAGTCAAAACAGCAGATACAACTGTTATTGTAATGGTTCCGGGATTAGGGGATGATATACAAGCTATAAAGGCTGGAGTTATGGAAATAGCTGATGTATTTGTTGTTAATAAGGCAGATAAAGATGGAGCTAAAAAAACTTCATTAGAGATAGAAATGATGTTAGATTTTAAAAAAGACTGGGAATTTAGGCCGCCTGTTAGTTTGGTTGTATCTCAGGATGGTAAAGGAATAGAAGAAGCTGTTGATAATATATTAGGTCATAGAGATTATCTAATTAATAATGATATTTTAACTCAAAAAAGGTTAGAGCGAAATAAATTAGAGTTAAAAGAACTGATATATAGAAAGATAGAAAATTTAGTAAAATCTATGGAAGATACAAGGGAAATAGATGAGCTGTTGGCAAAAACTATAAATAAAGAATTAGACCCATATACAATAAGTGAAATGATATTTAATAAATTAACAAATAAAAGCTATGTAAGTTCTAAGGGGGAATAAATGTGCATATAAGCAAAGTTGATCATATAGGAATAGCTGTTACTAATCTAGAAGAAACATTAAAGTTTTATGAAGAAGTTTTAGGGCTTAAGTGTGGTGGAACTGAAGTAGTTGAAGATCAAAAGGTTAAAGTTGCATTTTTGCCAGTTGGAGACAGTGAAATAGAGCTATTAGAATCCACTACTGAAGATGGGCCTATAGCTAAGTTCATAGAAAAAAATGGTGGAAGAGGGGGAATACAACATATAGCAGTAAGAGTAGATAATATAGAAACTGCTATAGAGGAAGTTAAATCTAAAGGTTATAAAATGATAGATGAATCTCCAAGATATGGAGCAGGTGGAGCAAAGATAGCTTTTTGTCATCCAAAGAGTACTCATGGAATACTTTTAGAATTAAGTGAACGAAAATAATTTTACTTTAGGGGGTAATCTGATGTCACAAGAGAAATTGCATCTCCTTCGAGAAAAAAGAAGAAAGATAGAATCAGGTGGGGGAGAAAAGAGAATTCAAAAACAACATGAATCCGGAAAATTAACAGCAAGAGAAAGATTGAATTTGCTTTTTGATGAGAATAGTTTTGTAGAAATAGATGCTTTTGTAAAACATAGATGCACTAATTTTGGCATGGAAAAGCAAGAGGCTCAAGGTGAAGGTGTTGTTACTGGTTATGGAAAAGTTGATGGAAGATTAGTTTATGCTTTCGCCCAAGATTTTACTGTACTAGGCGGATCTCTAGGAGAAATGCATGCTAAAAAAATAGTAAAAGTAATGGATATAGCTTTAAAAGTAGGAGCTCCAGTAATAGGGTTAAATGATTCTGGAGGAGCTAGGATACAAGAGGCAGTTGATGCTTTAGCTGGGTATGGAATTATATTCTATAAAAATACATTAGCATCTGGTGTTATACCCCAAATATCAGCTATAATGGGGCCTTGTGCTGGAGGCGCAGTATACTCTCCTGCTTTAATGGATTTTACATATATGGTAGATAAAACTAGTCAAATGTTTATAACTGGACCTCAAGTTATAAAAACTGTTACAGGAGAAGATGTTTCTGCAGAAACTTTAGGTGGAGCATCAACTCATAATACAACATCAGGAGTTGCGCATTTTATGGCTTCTAATGATGAGGATTGTCTAGAGCAAATAAGAAAATTATTGAGTTTTTTACCGTCAAATAATTCGGAGAAAACTCCTATAATAGAAAATGGAGATACACCGAATAGAGTTATAGAGGGATTAGAAAATATAATACCGGAAAATTCTAATAAACCTTATAATATGAAAGAAATAATTTATGAGATAGTAGACAACTCAGATTTTTATGAAGTTCAGCCATATTTTGCTCAAAATATAATAATTGGTTTTGCTAGAATAAATGGAGAATCTATAGGAATAATAGCTAATCAGCCAAAAGTTATGGCTGGTTGTCTAGATATAAATGCATCTGATAAATCTGCAAGATTTATTAGAACTTGTGATGCATTTAATATACCTATATTAAGTTTAGTAGATGTTCCAGGATTTTTACCAGGAACAGGACAGGAATTTGGGGGAATTATAAGACATGGAGCTAAAATGCTATATGCTTATAGTGAAGCAACTGTTCCAAAAGTAACATTAATAACTAGGAAGGCCTATGGAGGATCATATCTTGCTATGTGTTCTAAAGATTTAGGTGCAGATATGGTTTTTGCATGGCCAAGTGCAGAAATAGCAGTTATGGGTCCGCAAGGAGCTGCTAATATAATTTTCAGAAAAGAAATAAAGGAATCATCAACTCCTCAAGAAACAAGAGAAGAAAAAATAAAAGAGTATACTGATGAATTTGCAACTCCATATAAAGCAGCAGAGAGAGGATTTGTGGATGATATAATAGAGCCAGCTATCACAAGAATAAGGCTAGCTGATGCATTTGATATGTTATCGTCTAAAAGAGAAGTAAGGCCTCCTAAAAAGCACGGTAATATACCTCTATAGGAAGGTGGGTAAAATATGAATATAAGTGAATTGCTTAATTTAATGAAAAATGATATATCGTCACTTACAATAGGACAATTATTTTTAGGTGGGATAATAGTAACTGTATTATCAATGGTAATGGTTTTTATAGTATTGATATTAATACAATTTTTTATAAAGCTATTACAAAAAGAGCCTAAGAAAAAAGAAATAGAAATTAAAACTCAACAAGAGCAAGCTACGACTATATTAAACAATACTCAACCTAAGGAAGAGAATATAGAGGAGTTAGTATCAGTTATAACTGCAGCTATAGTAGCGTCAAGAGGAAATTCAGATAATACTATTATAGTAAGAAGAATAATTAGAACTAACAATATCCAAGGGAATTGGCAGAGCAGGACTGTATTAGACACTATGGAATAGCCTAGATAAAATGTGGGAGGAAAATAAAATGATAAAAAAATATAATATAACTGTTAATGGAAATACGTATGAAGTTGAAGTAGAAGAAGTTGGAGTAACTTCATCATCTCAAGTTTCAAGACCAACAGTAGTCGAAAAAACACAACCACAAGCACAACCGTTACCAACAGCACACCCAAAAGTAGAAACAACTCCTCAAGCATCTTCGATACAAGGAGGAGATGTTATAAATGCTCCAATGCCAGGGACTATAAATGATGTAAAGGTTAAACAAGGAGATAATGTTAAAAAAGGCCAGGTGTTATTAATATTAGAAGCTATGAAAATGGAAAATGAAATAATGGCTCCTGTAGATGGGGTTATAGCTTCTGTAAATATATCTAAGGGATCGTCGGTAAGTGCGGGAGATGTATTAGTTTCGTTTAAATAATAATAATCTTACAAAAGAGAAGTCATGGAGAGGGGAGACTGACCGGTGGGAGAAGTTTTATATAATTTTACACAGACAATGGGGATTTTTAATATGGATTGGCGTCAGCTAGTTATGATAATAGTAGCATGTGTATTATTATATCTAGCTATGGCTAAAGGGTTTGAGCCTTTATTATTGGTACCTATAGCTTTTGGTATGCTACTTTCAAATCTTCCTCTATCTGGAGTTATGTCTGAACCAAGTACATTGATACAGTTTTTAAATCCAGAAAATATGCAAGATGCTCAAAATGCACAACAAGGTATTTTTAAAAGTAACATAAATACACAAACACCAGGGGGATTGCTTTATTATTTATTTCAAGGAGATGAACTTGGAATATTCCCTCCTTTAATATTTTTAGGGGTAGGAGCTATGACTGATTTTGGTCCGCTTATATCTAACCCTAAAAGCATATTATTAGGAGCAGCTGCTCAATTTGGTATATTCTTTACATTTATAGGAGCTTTGCTATTTGGATTCACTGCTCAAGAAGCATCTTCTATAGGTATAATCGGAGGGGCAGATGGACCTACAGCTATATATTTGACAACAAAGTTGGCGCCACATCTATTAGCTCCTATAGCAGTTGCAGCCTATTCATATATGGCACTAGTACCTATTATACAGCCGCCAATAATGAGAGCCTTAACTACTAAAGAAGAAAGAGCTATAGTTATGAAACAAAGTAAACCTGTTTCTAAAAAGGTTAAAGTAATATTCCCAATACTAGTTACAATATTAGTTTCATTATTGTTACCAGCTGCAGCTACTTTAATAGGAATGTTGATGTTTGGGAATTTACTAAAAGAATGTGGTGTAGCAGATAGATTATCTGACACAGCTTCAAATGCGTTAATGAATATAGTTACTATATTCCTAGGATTATCAGTTGGCGCTTCTGCACAAGCTGAAATATTTTTGAGTGCTCAAACATTATTTATATTTATATTAGGAGTTGTAGCGTTTGGGGTTGGAACTGCTGCTGGAGTTATATTTGCTAAGATAATGAATATCTTCAGCAAGGAAAAAATAAATCCATTGATAGGATCAGCAGGTGTATCAGCAGTTCCTATGGCAGCAAGGGTATCGCAAAAAGTAGTTCAAGAAGAAAATCCAGGAAATTTTATATTGATGCATGCTATGGGACCTAATGTAGCAGGTGTTATAGGTTCTGCAGTAGCGGCTGGTATATTATTGAGTTTATTTGGATAAAAAAGTAATGTAAAATAGTTAAAGTAAGAAGCTTAGTATCTTATATACTAAGCTTCTTCTAATTACAAGGATAGTATAATTTATAAGAGAGGTGTATGTATGAGAGAAGAAATACTTAAAATATTATTAGATAAAAATAAAGATTTTATTTCTGGAGAGGAAATATCTGAATTACTAGGAATATCTAGAACCGCAGTATGGAAACATATAAATACTCTTAAAAATAAAGGATATAATATAGAATCTATAAATAAAAAAGGATATAGGATATCGGAGACTCCAAACGATATACTTACAAGAGAAAATATAACATATAACTTAAACTCCAAATTTATAGGAAGAAATATACTTCATTTTGATACTATAGATTCAACTAATGATTACGCAAAGAAAATAGCAAATGACATGGAAAATGGTACAGTTATAATAAGTGAAGAACAAACAAAAGGCAGAGGAAGGATGGGGCGTAAGTGGTATTCTAGAAAGGGAGATGGAGTATGGATGAGTATAATACTAAAGCCAGATATAAATCCATACGATTGTCCGTTTATAACATTAATAGCAGGTGCAAGTATTGTAAAAAGTTTGAATAAGTTAGGTGTAAAAAGCAGTATTAAGTGGCCTAATGATATTGTAATTAATAATAAAAAAATATGTGGAGTATTGACTGAATTGGCAGCCGAAATAGATAAAGTAAATTATGTAGTATTAGGCATAGGAATGAATATTAAAACATTAGATTTTGATGAAGATATAGAAAATATAGCTACATCTCTGTATAAAGAAGGATATAAGTTATCTAGAATAGATATAGTTAGAGAAATACTAATGGAATTCGAAAATCTATATAATAACTATATATATAACGAAGACAAAGAAGAAATTTTAAACATATGTAAAAAATACTCTGCAATTTTGAATAAAAATATATACTTATTAAAAAATGGTGAGAAAACAAGGGCTAAATGTATAGATATAAATAAAGATGGAAATCTTATTGTACAATTTGAGGATAATAGTGTAAAAGAAATAATATCAGGAGAAGTATCTATAAGAGGAGAAGAGGGATATGTATAATAATATACTAGATGTAGAAGGAATAAAAGTTGGACAAGTTCAGGATATGAATGGATTAACAGGTTGCTCTGTTATAATATGTGAAAATGGCGCTACATGTAGTGTGGATGTAAGGGGAGCTGCTCCAGGCACTAGAGAAACAGATTTATTAGATCCTATAAATTTAATAGATAAAGTCCATGCAGTTGTTTTGTCAGGAGGGTCAGCATTTGGACTAGAGTCTACATGTGGAGTAAGTAAATATTTAGAAGAAAAGGGTATAGGGTTTGATGTAGGAGTGACTAAAGTGCCTATAGTTGTAGGTGCTGTATTATTTGACCTAGCTGTTGGTGATTATAAATCAAGGCCAGATATCCATATGGGATATAAGGCTTGTGAAGTAGCCTCTACTATGGAATTAAATCAAGGTAATTATGGAGCGGGGTGTGGGGCAACTGTAGGAAAGCTTAATGGTATGAACTATGTAACAAAAGGTGGAGTGGGAAGTTATTCGATAAGATTAGATAATGGGCTCGTTGTATCTGCATTAATAGCTGTAAATGCCTTTGGAGATGTATATGAAGATGGAAAAATAATAGCTGGTACACTAGATGAAAACAAAAAGACATTTATAAATACATATGAAAGCATGAAAAATGGATTAAACAAAGGTGGATTTTCTATAGACAATACTACTATAGGAGTTGTAGTAACTAATGCAAAATTAAATAAGTCAGAATGTAAAAAGGCATCGCAAATGGCCCACGATGGTTATGCTAAAGCTATCTTTCCAATACACACCATGTACGATGGAGATACAATATTTACCTTAGCAACGGGTGAAGTTGAAGCTGATATAAATCTAGTAGGCTCAATGGCTGTAGAAGTAGTTCAAAGAAGTATAATAAATGCTATAAAAAGTGCACAAGGTATAAAAGATATAGTATCTTATAATGAGATATATAAGTAATAAGAATAATTGTATACAGAATAATTGACAATTGTATACATAGTTGATAAAATAAATTTGTTGTAGCTGGCATCCATAAAAATGGAGCTTGACTGTATTAAAATACAATATTATTTTGAAAACTAAAAAATTGTCCGGCATCTATAAAGAGCTGGAACGGAGGTGTAGCATTATTATGCAAATACAAGCAAACAGTGTTAGAAGAACTAATGTAAGAAGAATGACAATTATAGGTATGCTATCTGCAATATCTATAATATTATCAATGACTCCATTAGGATATATACCTATTGGACCAACTAAGGCCACTATCATGCATATACCAGTTATAATTGGAGCTGTAATGGAAGGACCTATAGTAGGAGCTGCAATAGGGCTTATATTTGGGTTAACTAGCTTAATGCAAGCTATAACTAATCCAACTATAACTTCGTTTGCATTTATAAACCCACTAGTTTCTGTTTTACCTAGAATACTTATAGGTATAGCTTCTTATTATGTGTATACTGGCATAATAAAAACAACTAAAAACAAAACAGTAGCTGCTATTATAACAGGAGCTATTGGCTCTCTGACAAATACCATAGGCGTTTTAGGTATGATATATATATTATATGCCGCTCAATTTGTTAAAGCTATAGGAGGAGACACTAGTTCAGCAGGAGCTATTATCTTAGGAATAGGAACAACTAATGGAATACCAGAGGCTATAGTATCCACATTAGTTGTAACGGGTGTCATAACGGCTTTAAAAGCAGGCAAAAATTAGAAAGAAGGTCAAAATAGATGCTTTTAGTATTTGATGTTGGAAACACCAATATGGTTTTAGGTGTATATGAGGGAAAGAAGCTTTTAAAAGACTGGAGAATAAGCACTGATAAAGAGAAAACATCAGATGAATATGGAGTGCTTATAAATAATTTATTTCAGTTTGATGGATTAAATCTAAAGAATGTAAAAGATGTAATAATATCATCTGTAGTTCCTAATGTTATGCATTCTCTTGAGAATTTTTCCATAAAATACTGTAAAAAACAACCTTTAATAGTAGGGCCAGGTGTAAAAACCGGATTAAATATAAAATATGACAATCCAAAGCAAGTAGGGGCAGATAGGATAGTAAATGCTGTTGCAGGGATTGAAAAGTATGGAACTCCTCTTATTATAATTGATTTTGGCACAGCTACAACATTTTGTGCGCTATCTGAAAAAGGAGAATACTTAGGAGGAACTATAGCTCCTGGAATAAAAATATCTAGTGAAGCATTATTTCAAAGGGCTTCGAAGCTTCCTAGGGTAGAACTAGCAAAACCAGGGATGGCAATATGTAAAAATACTGTTTCTGCAATGCAATCAGGGATAATCTATGGTTATGTAGGATTAGTAGATAAAATTATAGATATGATGAAACTAGAATTTAAAAATAAAGATGTTAAAGTAATAGCAACGGGTGGATTATCATCTTTAATAGCATCAGAAACCGATAGAATAGATTCTGTAGATAAGTTCTTAACTCTAGAAGGATTAAGAATAATATATGATAAAAATAGAGAATAATAAGAAAGAATTGGATATTTTATTCCAATTCTTTTTTTATAATAAATAGAAAAGTATATATCAAGAAAGATTAAAATATTAGGATAATATATAAATTATAATAATAGTATAGTAAGGAGATTTAATGATGAAAATAGGTAATGTTAATTTGGATAACAATGTTTTTCTAGCCCCTATGGCTGGAGTTACTGATTTGCCATTTAGGTTGTTATGTAAGGAGATGAACTGTGGTTTATTATATACAGAGATGATAAATGCCAAAGCATTATGCTATGATGATGAAAATACAAAGAAAATGCTGAGGATAGATAAAAAAGAACATCCCGTAGCAGTGCAGATATTTGGCTCTGATGTAGATTTTATGGGAAGGGCCGCTCAAATATTAAATGAATATCCGAATGAAATATTAGACATAAATATGGGATGTCCAGCACCTAAGGTTGTTAAAAATGGAGATGGCTCTGCACTTATGAAAAACCCTAAATTAGCAGAAGCTATTCTAAAAGAAGTAGTTAAGAACTCCAAAAAGCCTGTAACATTAAAAATAAGAAAAGGATGGGATGAGAATAATATAAATGCCATTGAAATAGCAAAGATAGCTCAAGATGTAGGGATAAGTGCTATAGCTGTACACGGAAGAACTAGGGAGCAATATTATTCTGGAAAAGCTGACTGGGGTATAATAGCAAAGGTAAAAGAAAATGTTAGTATACCTGTAATTGGAAATGGAGATATTTTTGATATACAAGATGCTATAAACATGATTAATCAAACAAGATGTGATGCTATAATGATAGGAAGAGGATCTCAAGGAAATCCCTGGATATTTAAAAGAGTAGATCACTATATTAAAACAGGAGAAGTTCTGTGTGAACCTACTCTAGAGGAAAAAATAGATACAGCTATAAGACATATACAACTAGCTGTAGAAGAAGATGGAGAGTATATAGCTGTACGAGAAATGAGAAAACATGTATCATGGTATCTCAAAGGACTAAAAAATTCTGCAAAGATTAGAGACGAAATAAACAAAATAGAGAGCGTTGAAGGTGTCATAGGTCTATTGAGCCAATACAAAGAGGAATCCTTGACATAGCAATAATAGTAGATTATAATATAGCGCATAAATAAATTGGAATAAAATAGGTATAAATCTAGAAAAAACATCTAAATATATTTTAAAAGAGGAGTTGTAGGGGTTATGGAAAAAAAGGAAATATTATTAACTGAAGATGGTTATAGAAAGATAGAAGAAGAGTTAGAATTTCTTAAAGCTGTTAGAAGAAGAGAAGTTGCTGAAAGAATAAAGGTAGCTATATCTTTTGGGGATCTATCTGAGAATGCTGAATACGACGAAGCTAAAAACGAACAAGCTCAACTAGAAGAAAGAATAATAAAACTTGAAAATATGATTAGAAAAGCAGTTATAATTGATGAGTCTAAGATAGATATAAATGTAGTTACAGTAGGATCAATAGTTAAAGTAAAGGATGTAGAATTCGACGAAGATGTAGAATATACAATAGTAGGTTCTGCAGAAGCAGATCCATATGATTTCAAGATTTCAAATGAATCACCTGTTGGAAGAACACTTTTAGGAAAAAAAATAGGTGATGTAGTCGACGTTCATGTACCAGATGGTATTGCAAAGTTTAAAATATTAGAAATAAGAAGATAAATATGGAGGTATAACAAATGAATAATGAAGAACCAAATATACAAAATGTAAGACCTGATGAAGATCTTAATGAAATGTTAAAGATTAGAAGGGAAAAGCTTGAGAAACTACAGGAAATGGGAAAAGATCCATTCAAAGTAGAAAAGTATGATCAAGCTCAACATTCTATTGAAATAAAAGAAGATTTTGAAGGATTTGAAGGGAAAAGTGTATCTATAGCTGGTCGTATAATGAGCAAGAGAATACAAGGAAAAGCTGGTTTTATAGATATTCAAGATCAAGAAGGTAGAATACAATGTTATATAAGACAAGATAGAATAGGAGAAGAGGATTATTCTATTTTTGTTACATATGATTTAGGAGATATTATAGGTGTTAAAGGAGAAGTATTCAAAACTAAAAAGGAAGAGATATCTGTAAAGGCTAATGAGGTAGTTTTACTATCTAAGTCTCTTCAAGTGCTTCCAGAAAAATACCATGGATTAAAAGATCAAGATTTAAGATATAGACAAAGATATGTTGATTTAATAGTTAATCCAGAAGTTAAAAATGCATTTTTAATAAGAAACAAGGCTACAAAAGCTTTAAGAGAGTATTTAGATGAAAGAGGATTTTTAGAAGTAGATACACCTATACTAAACACTATAGCAGGTGGGGCATCAGCAAAACCTTTTATAACTCATCATAATACTTTAGATATAGATATGTACCTAAGAATAGCTAATGAATTATATTTGAAGAGGCTAATAGTAGGCGGATTCGAAAAAGTGTATGAAATGGGTAGAATGTTTAGAAATGAAGGAATGTCAATAAAGCATAATCCAGAATATACAGCAATGGAGTTATATCAAGCATATGCAGATTATAAAGATATAATGGAATTAACAGAAAATATAGTAGCTTATATGGCTCAAAGATCACTAGGAACAACTAAAATTAATTACCAAGGTACAGAAATAGATTTAACTCCTCCTTGGAAGAGGATGAGCATGCAAGAAGCTGTTAAGGTTTATGCAGGAGTGGATTTTGATACAATAAAAACTGATGAAGAAGCTATAGAAGTTGCTAAGCAAAAGGGTATAGAAATAGTACCGGAAATGAGTAGAGGAGAGGTTATAAATGCTTTATTTGAAGAGTTTGGAGAAGAGCATCTAATTCAACCTACGTTTATAACTCATCATCCTGTAGAAGTATCACCTTTAGCTAAGAGAAACCCAGATGATCCAACTATAACTAATAGATTTGAAGCATTTGTAAATAAGTGGGAAATTGCAAATGCATTCTCAGAACTTAATGATCCAATAGATCAAAGAGGAAGATTTATGGCTCAATTAAGAAAAAGAGAATTAGGTGATGAAGAAGCACAAATGCTGGATGAAGATTTCCTAAATGCTCTAGAAGTAGGATTGCCACCTACAGGCGGTTTAGGAATAGGTATAGATAGAGTTATGATGTTACTTACAAACTCTCCGTCTATAAGAGATGTAATATTATTCCCAACTATGAAACCTATAAATAATTCGGCAAATAATAATAACGAAGAATAACGAAAAAGGCCTTCCTAGATTTAGGAGGGCTTTTTAATATTATAAATTCAACACAATAGCAAATTAAATGACATCTTATTATGTATATATTAAATATATTATAGATAAAATAGAATTATATAATAAAACGCCGAAGATATATACGATAATTTTACTAAAGGAAATAGGAATAAGTTTTAGAAATCTATTAAATGTATATTATTTTTTTATTTTATTTTATTTTGTTTAGGGGGAGTAGTTATATGTTATTAATTAACTGGATATGTTTGATAAGCATATCTTTATTGGTTGGTCAAGTTATGGTTCATTTTTGTAAAATGGCAATAGGAGATGTAAAAACACGTAAAGTCATAAAAGTAAATAAAGAAGTATCTAAAACTCCTAGTTATGTATTTGAATATTACTATACAGAAAAGATAGCTAAATAATTAGTAGATATTTGAAAATCTTATTTAAAAATATTTATTATTTTGGTAGAATTATATATATTTATGTGAAATAAGTATATATAATTTTATTTTGAAAAAAATTATATAAAAAGTATTGACGATTATTTTTACACATGATATAGTATTACTTGTCCTTAAGAAAAAGGAATAAGAAAATTGAACTTTGAAAATTAAACAGTAGGTCAATTAAACACCATTTATTTAAAAGTAATGCCAAGTTTATCATGAGAGTTTGATCCTGGCTCAGGATGAACGCTGGCGGCGTGCCTAACACATGCAAGTCGAGCGAGGACTTCGGTCCTAGCGGCGGA